>REBV01000238.1 GCA_007692545.1 Puniceicoccaceae bacterium | reverse complement strand
GATGGCAAGACCGCCGGCCCAGACTCCGCCATAACGCAGGCCATTGGAAAAACCAAAAGCCGCCTGAAACCCATAGTCCGGCGAGTCCATAAAAAATAGCCCGAACAGTACATGGGTGACGACGCCGAGCATCGCCCCAGTGAAGCAAATAATCAGCACGTAATAGAACCAGACCAAAAGCCACCGGAATACCTGCCCTATCACACGCCACATAAAATCCCCATCGATTATGGAATGATCGGCAGTGCCGCCGGCAGCAAGCCGATCACCAAAGTCGCGACAATCAAAGTGCCGAGCAGAAAGCGGTCACTGGCGGTGGCTGCACCGGAAGCGTCTGCTTGAATCTCAACGGAAGATTCCGAGAAGTAGCACTCACGAATCCAACCAAAGTAATAATAAATCGATATAACCACACCAAGGATAGAGATGCCCAGCAGACCATAGAGACCGGCTTGGAAGGCGGCCACGAAAAGGAAAAGTTTGCCGATGAATCCACCCAGCGGTGGGATGCCAGCCAGCGAACCGAGGCCACAGGCCAAAACACCGCCCAGGAAAGGCCGCTTGCGGGCAAAGTTCTCGTATTGGTGGAGCTCCTGGAAGGCATCGTCGGAACCGGCGGCCAGGCTCATGACACCAAACACAGCAAACGAAGCCAGCAGGTAGGTGACGAGATAGAAAATGACCGCATAGACCGCCCAGGGGATGTAGAGCGAAGCAATCACACCGACCAGCAGGTAACCGGCATGCGCGATCCCCGAGAGGCCCATCAACCGTTTCACATTGCGCTGTGTGACCGCAGCCACATTTCCAAAGAGAATAGTGACTGCCGCGATAACGGACAATACCGGGACGAGGAAATCAGTCATCCCGACAAACGGCCCCCGCAACAACTGCATCAGAACGATAAAGCCAGCCGCCTTTGAAGCCACTGCCAGGTAGGCAGTCACCGGCGTCGGGGCACCCTGATAAACATCGGGCACCCAGATTTGAAATGGAACCGCCCCGATCTTGAAGCAAATACCGGCGATGACCAGCAAGGCACCCACCCGCACGATGGTATTGTCTGCGTTGAGCAGTATAAAATTAGTCAGCTGGGTGTAATTGAGTGAATCATGACTGGAGGCCACCAGCTCCGGGTTACCGCCCATACCGTAGAGCAGGACGATGCCAAAGAGCAGGATGCCCGAACTCATGGCACCCAGGATCAAATACTTCAGCCCCGCTTCCAAAGAAAACTGACTCGTGCGGCAATAAGCGACGAGCACGTAAAAAGCTACCGTGACGGTCTCCAGCGCAACAAAAAACATAACAAAGTTATGACTTTGCACCAGCAGCATCATGCCGGCCGCAATAATCAAAACCAGCGCGTAGAACTCAGTCTTGGGCAGCTTCTGTTTGCTCAAATAAATCTGCCCCAAGTAACAGACAAGAATGGAGCATACCAGAAAGAAGGCGCGCATCAGCTGGGTGACATCACTTTGCAGAATCATCCCGCTGAAATACTCCCGTTCGGTCATCAAGGTATCCCGAACAACAACGGCAATGACCAGCATGACGACGATCTGCCCCCAGAGCGCGAGACGTGGGATCCAGCGTTGCCGACTGGCCGGCAGCACCATCTCGGCACCCAGCAGGCCCAGCGCCAATACCCCCAGTAGGATTTCAGGGAGGATGGCCGCCCATTCATTTGTCGCAGTGAAACCGCGCAGAAATTCAACAAGAAGCTCGTTCATTAGTGATTTACCTCCATTGGAGCCTCCGGCTCAGCCGGGAGCACAGCGGCCCCGATGACCGGTGCCAGCGTTTCACGCTGGGGATAGAGCCCCATCAATTCACGATTGGCATCATCGGAAAAAACGCGGGGAAAGATACCGGTCAGTAGCAGCCCGGCGATGAGAATGCAGGCGGGCAGTTTTTCAAAACCTTGCAGGTCTTTGATCTGACCACTTTCCAGGCGCTTGGCAAAGCCCTCCTTGGGCGGACCGAAGAAAATGTTGGCCACAGCCCGCAGCCCATAAATCGCGGAAATGATGATGCCAAGTGCGGCCGGGGCGACTAGCCAGCGCGTCAACGGGCTTTCAGCCAGGGCCACGAAGATGGTGAACTCCCCCCAAAAATTACCAAAGCCAGGCAGTCCGATACTGGCCATCGTTCCAGCGACGAAAAAAGCGGCAAGCACGGGGGCCTTTTGAGCCAGTCCACCCATAGCCGAGAGATCAAATGTCTGGCTACGGTGGTAGATACAGGTAGCGAGCATGAAAAGAAGCGCAACCGAAAGCCCGTGTGCGACCATCAAGAGCAGCACCCCACCCGCTCCCACGACAGAGAAGCATGCCAAACCAAGAAAGGCATAGCCCATGTGCATGACGGAGCTATAGCCGAGCATCATCTTCAGGTCCTTCTGCGCGAGGGTGACGAGGCCAATGATCAAAACATTGCCCAGGGCCAACCAAACAATCAAAGAAAACCAGTATTCGCCCCCGGCAGGCAGCAGCGGGGCAGCGATTTGAAGTAGACCATAGAGGCCAAACTTCTTCAGCACGCCGGCATGCAGCATGGCCGCTCCGGTCGGTGCCACGGCGTATCCCTTCGGAGCCCAGCTATGGAAGGGAAAGAGTGAGACCAGGATACCAAAGCCGAACAAGAGGAGTGCAAAGATATTGTTCTGCACCGTCTCGGCCAGCGGTTGGGCGCTGAGATAGTTGCGTAACTCCAGCAAGGAGAACGACTCCACGCCGCTTTGCACGTAGAGTGCGATCAAGCCCAGCAGCGAGAGCAAGGCACCGAGGGTCAGGTAGATCGTCATCTCGATCGCCGCGCCACGACGGCCGGCCCCACCCCAAATACCGATCATCAGAAAGGTAGGGATCAGTGCGAACTCGTGGAAAAAGTAGAAGAAAAAGACATCGATCGAAGCAAAGGTCCCCATCAGCCCGCCCAACATGAACAGCAGCAGTGCCAGATAGAGGTGTGGCCGCTCGGCATTGGAATGCATGGCGTAGAAACCCGCAGCGAGGCCGACCGTGCCCGCCAGCAGAAAGAGCGGCATCGAGATACCATTCAGACCGAGGTGCAGGTAGATACCGATACTCTCCAGTCCGGTGGGCAGGCGCAGTTCGAAATTATAAGCACCGACGAGTGAGGACTCGAACTGGCAATAGAGCCAAATTCCGATAATTAGCGGCAGCCCAAACCCAAAGCCCGCTACCGAACGCCGGGTGCTCGTGCTGAACCCGGCACCAAAGAGCAGGATCGTGCCGACCACGAGCGGCACGAGTATCGCTGCGAGCAAAAGAAGAGAGTTGGAATCAAGGTTTCCCATAGCGAAGAGAACAAAAGTAAAATTTAAAGAAGTCCGGAGGCGACGACCCAGAGCGCCAGCATGCCGCCGAGGAACCAATATACATAGACGTGGATATTACCATCATGGAGCGACCGGGCACCCATGCCGAAGAGACCGACCAGGCCTGCACTGCCCCGCACCAGCACGCCCTTGATGACAAAGACGTCGATAAAACTCAGGAAAATTGCCAAGCGCTGCTGCACCTTGGCCACATAATAGTCGTAGACTTCATCGAACCAAAGGCGCGACCGAAGCAAGCCGTAGACCGGCGCCGCGTTCTTCTGCAAGCGATCCTCCTTGGCCCCACGCCCGTAGAAGAAAAAGGAGCCTAGCAGACCCAGCACCCAGGCGGCAGTGCCGTAGATCAAAACATTATTATACATCGCGTCATAGCCATCCATCGCCTGCAGCAGGGTCTTGTCTGCCTTGATACTGCCACCCAAAGCTTCCGGCCAGTAGGACAGCCAACCGCCGCAGACTGATAAAACGGCGAGCACAATCAGAGGCACTGTCATGCTCAGCGGACTCTCCTTGGCATGCGCCGCTGCCTCGGAATTCGGCTGACCGAGGAAGACGATCCAGAACAAGCGGCCCATGTAACCAGCCGTGAGCAAGGCACCAAAGGTCAGCAGCACGGCGATGGGCATATTGACAAAGCCCCCTCCGATCAGGATCGCATCTTTGGAATAATAGCCCGAGAGCACATAGACCCCGCAGAGAGCGAGAATACCGATAAAAAACATGGTCCCCGTAATCGGCATTTTTTTGAGCAATCCGCCCATTTTAAAAATGTTCTGCTCATGGTGGCAGCCATGGATGACGGAGCCCGCCCCCAGGAAAAGCAGCGCCTTAAAGAAGGCATGGGTGACCAGGTGAAACAGAGCGATGCCCGGATAGCCCAGGCCAAAGGCGGCACCGATGTAGCCCAATTGCGAGAGTGTGGAATAGGCCAGGATCTGCTTAATATCGGTCCGCGCGTAGGCGCAGAATCCGGCGTAGATGGCCCCAAAGACACCCAGCCAGGCGATGAAGGTGAGCAACTCGCTGGGAAACAGGTAAACGATACGAATCAGGAAATAACCACCGGCGGCCACCATGGTCGCGGCGTGAATGAGCGCCGAGACCGGCGTCGGGCCAGCCATCGCGTCGGGCAACCAAACGTGCAGCGGAAACTGGGCTGACTTGCCGATGAAGCCACACATCAGCAGCGCGGCGATGCTCATCTTGATCAGACTGCTGTCCGCGCCCACGATCTGTGCCATCACATCCAGATCCGTGGTGCCGAAGTGCCAGTAAGCATAGGCGATCCCCACCACGAAACCCAGGTCACCGATACGGTTGACGATAAAGGCCTTCTTGGCAGCGGCCGCCGCCTTTTCTTTGTGCATGTAGTGGCCAATCAACATGTAGGAGCTAAAACCAACCAACTCCCAGAACACGAAAATCATGATCAAGCTGTTGGCCAGAATGATCCCCAGCATGGAAAACATGAAGATGGAGAGCCCTCCGTAATAACGCCCACGGGCCGGGTCCTTCGCCATGTAGCCGAGACTGAACACATGGATCAGGAAACCAACCGCGGCCACCATCAGCAGCATCGTCTTGGAGACACTATCGAAATAAAAGCCCATATGGACCTCGAAAGCACCCAGCTCAAGCCAGGTGTAGGTAGCCTTGAGGATATCGGTGCCCGTCTGCGAGATCGCCAACAAACTGAAGATCAGGATGCCGGCCGAAGCTCCCACGGACAAAGTCGCCGCCAGACCATGCCGCTGACGACAGAAAAAAGCGATCAACACCGCAGAGAGCAGCGGCAATAAGAGGACAAGTATCAGTGATTGAGTGGCGGTCATGTTATTAGCGACTCAGGGCTGTCAGTTGGTCGACCATCACCGTTTGGCGCAAGCGGAAGAGCGCCACAATGATAGCCAGGCCGATGGCGACTTCCGCCGCGGCCACGGTTATAATAAAAAAGACGAACAAATTACCATCCATCGTGCCGTTGTAGCGGGAAAACGCCACCAGGGCGAGGTTCACCGCGTTGAGCATGAGCTCCAGCGACATGTAGAGCACGATGGTATTCTTGCGCAGAGCCACACCCAGCAACCCGATTGCGAAAAGCAAGCCGGACAGCAATATAAAAGCGTTTAATCCAATAGTCATAAGAAATGTTTTCTTCTCTCTTCTTTCCTAATTCTTAATTCTCCTGTTGTTTTTTCGACACAACGATCACGCCGATCATGGCAGCCAAGAGGAGAAATCCAGCCACTTGAAAAGGTAGCATGTATTTGGTGAATAGACTGTAGCCGAAGGATTTGGCGGAAGTCGTGTAAGGAATGCCCGGGCCTTCACCACTGGGGTTTTCGACGACTGGCAGGAGCGGCGGTTCCGGCAGGTGCTCCCCACCCGCAAAGGCGGCACAAATCAGCACCACTAAAAGTGCGAAGCCGGCGATTGAGCCGGCTAGAGTCATTTTGTCTTTGAGCAGCTGCGAGCTGTCTTTATCAGCGTCCAGTAGCATGATGATAAAGAGGAAGATTACCATGACCGCACCCGCGTAAACAAGTATTTGCAGCACTGCCAGGAAATAGGCCTCGAGTAAGACGAAGAGGGCCGCCGTGGCGACAAAGGAGATGATCATGCACATGGCCCCGGTGACCACGTTCGGGCTAATCACCACGAACAGCGCCGAAACCAGCATAATGGCTGCAAATAGATAAAAGAGTAGGTCGGTCATTGAAACTTTTGCTTAGTGCGCATTGCCCGCAAGTTCTGCGGCTTTCTTTTTGTCCCACTTGTAGTGACTGTCAGGAAGCGTGCCGCCGAGTTCGTAGAGCTTTTCTTTGTTGTTAATCATTTCTTCTCGGCTATAGCCAGACAAAGAGAAGACATCCTGCAAGTAAATAGCCTCCTCCGGGCATACCTCCTGGCAGAGCCCGCAGTAGATGCAGCGGAGCATGTTGATGTCGAATTCCTTGGGAGCCTTTTCCACGTGTGCGCGGTCCGGCTCTGCCTCAGGGTCGATCTCACCAGGGGTGATACGGATGGCTTTGGGCGGACAGACAAACTCGCAAAGCTGACAGGAGACACACTTTTCACGTCCGTTGGGATCTTTGACCAATGTGGGCACCCCCCGGTAGTTATCGGGGATGTTGGGGCGCTCTTCCGGGTACTGCAGCGTTACGTTCTTTTTCAGCATCGTGCCGAAAGTCGTCTTGAGCCCCCCGACGATCTGCGGCAGGAAGGTCTTTTCCGCAAAGGTCAGCGGCTTACGTTCGAGAACTTTAGTTTTAGCCATGGTAAATTAGCGGGTGAGCGTATCGTAGATAGCGATAATAAGCGTGTTGAGCACTAGATTACCGACGGAGAGGGGCAGCAGGATTTTCCAGCCCAGGGACATGACCTGATCGTAGCGGAAGCGCGGCAGCGTCCAGCGCATCCAGATAAAGAAGAAAATCATGAAAAAGACCTTGGCGGTAAACCAGGCGACAGAAAGCAGCGTCCCGAAGAGGCCGTCTCCCCACGGGTCGGCCATCCAGGGCAGGAAATTCCAACCACCCAGAAAGACTAGGACGAAAATCGCCGAGCCCATGATCACGTGGGCATACTCCGCGACAAAGAAGAGGCCGAATTTAAAGCAGCCGTACTCGGTATGGAAGCCGCCGACCAAATCCGTCTCTGACTCGGCCATATCGAAGGGCAAGCGATTGGTCTCCGCAAAGAGGGCCACCAAAAAGATCAGGGCCGAGAGTGGCTGCCAAAGCACCAGCCAGGCGCTCTGCTGCGACTGAACAACCCCGAAGAGGCTCATCCCATACTCCGAACCGGGGGCGGCCGCCCACATAAAGACCGGCAGCAATGCCATCCCCATGGACAGCTCGTAGGAAATCATCTGTGCCGAGGCACGGATGCCGCCGAGAAATGGGTATTTACTATTGGAGGCCCAACCCGCCAATACGATACCATAGACGCCGAGCGAGGAAATGGCCAAAATAATGAGCATGCCCAGCTCGACGTTGGCCAGCACGAGTGGCTGCGTCACGCCATCCACATCGACATAGCGCCCAAAGGGCAGCACCACCATGGTGGTCAGAGCCGGAGCCAGTGCGATGATCGGGGCTAAATAGTAATAGCCCTTCTTGACGTGCCCGGGTGTGATTTCTTCTTTAAAGAGAAACTTCAGTCCGTCGGCTGCGGGCTGGAACAGGCCCAGGCCCGTCATCAAATTACCCAGAATCGGGATGTGGCCAAGTAACGGGAGGCGCGTCCGGTTGGGCCCGACCCGCCCCTGGATCCAACTGGATACCTTGCGCTCAGCCAACACGGCGTAGCTGCAAAGCCCCATGAAGACCGAAATCATTGCGATCGCATAAATGATCGGCAACAAGTAAGGCAGAGATGCGTCTAAAATTTCCATTTGATATAACTAAGCAGTGTCCTCGGATGGCTCAGGTGCCGGCGGGCGCAGTCTGTGCATCTTTACATGTAACGGGATCGTATTTGAGATTTTTCGTTTCGACAAAGTTAAAGCTGCGGAATGGTGAAGCGTCCAGAGGCAGCCCCGTATCCGGCAGACTGCGCCAGCGCGCATCTTGAGGCAGCGCATCGAGCTGGGCAGCCATACGCTCCCAGACCACGTCCAGCGTGACCGGCGCGGGCTTTTCCCCAGCCAGTGGAGCGGATATTTTCTCCAACACGGTGAAATCGGGCTGCACACCACGCGGCCCCGGCACAGCGGATTTGAATCGCTGAATGCGGAAATTCTGGTTGATAAAGGAGCCCTCCTTCTCGAATACCATCAGCGAGGGGATGACCAAATTGGCCACCTCGCTGGTCGGATTGGCGTGCGTGCCGACATAGATCACCTGGACCTTGGTCAGCAGCTCTTTGCTCAACCCCAGCTGGGTCAGATCTTCGTTGACAGTAAGGATCGTCTTAACCTCGCCCGCCTCGACTGATTTCGCCAGAGCCTGCAGATCGACTGCGGGCAGCTCGTCGACCAGTCCGGTGACGAGTGCACCCCGTAAATTAGGCGAGTGATCTTCGGAGAGCAGAAGGCCGTCCCCTTCCCCATAGTGGCTGACCCATGTCCGCTGGGCGTCACAACGCTGGGCAATCGTCTGATAGAAAAACTGCTCTTCGACCGAGCTGTGGGCGGAGCCGACTACAGCGACCTGCCCTGCTTTTAAAAACTCCACCGCAGCGGCCGCCACCTCGTCGGCGGTCTTGTGCACGCCCTCGATGGTATAGTGGGTGAGACGGTCTTCCGACTCGACCGCGTTATAGAGCGCCCGCCCGGAGTCGGTCATCCAGGTGTCGTTGACCGCGTCATTGCGTCGCGGCGTGATCCGGTAGATCTTACCCTCACGGCTCCAGATCTCGGTATTGGCCCCCACGCTGCTCTCGGTGCAGATGCTCGGCGTCCGCTTGAGGAACCAGACCCGCATCTTGAAGCGAAAATCGGTGCTGGTGAGCGCCCCGACCGGGCAGATATCCACGGTGTTGAGCGAATAGTTATGAGCAAGTTCCTTGCCGGGATAGCAGGTCAGGGTGGAATAAGTGCCGCGATCAACAAAGCCCAGCACGTCCTCGCCTGCGACTTCCTGGGTAAAGCGCACACAGCGCGAGCAAAGGATACAGCGTTCATCGTCCAAGGTGACGCGCGGCCCCAGGCGGGTACGCTTTGGCTTGACGTTTTTATCTTCGATAAAGCGGCTATAGCCACGGCCATGCTCGGCGGAAAACTCCTGCAATCGGCACTCGCCAGCTTGATCGCAAATCGGGCAATCAAGCGGGTGGTTGATCAGAAGAAACTCGGTGACCCCATTACGGGACTCTTTGACCATCTCTGAATTGGTCCGAATGTGCATCCCGGGTGCGGCATTGGTGGCGCATCCGATGGTCGGCTTCGGCATCCAGCCGATCTTGGGCGAGCCGTCATCGTCCAGGATAGCCTCACCCGATTCGCGGTCGCGCATCGGCATGCCCATTTCAACCATGCACATACGGCAGTTACCCGCGATGGACAGTTTCGGGTGATAGCAATAGTGGGGCACGACCTTGCCCTTACCCACCAATTTGACGGCTTCGATTATGTTGGTGCCCTTGGGTACCTGGACATCCGCACCATCAATGTTGATGCTTATATTTTCGACGATGCTCTCAACTTTCATGG
>REBV01000179.1 GCA_007692545.1 Puniceicoccaceae bacterium | reverse complement strand
CTGGGACAAAAGAAACGCCGCATGACGCGAAACGGAAAATATTTGTTATGCACCCCGCATGGATGCGCTTCGAAAAGATGAACTGGGGATTGCCTTTCGTCCGTTTAGGTATTTACTATTACCCATGAAGTTACCCCGCCTGCCAGCCTTACTTTTGCTTTGCAGCTTCGCTTGGGCACATGCCTCAGAGAAAGTGTCAGAGATTAAACTGGGATACACTGTCGAGCAAGTCATCGAAGCGCTGGGCAAACCGATGGGCTCGATTGAAATGAGCGATAAGAGCCGACTCCTTTACCCAAGAGGTGATGTCACGCTGACGGATGGCTTGGTCAGCGATTTCGACCTAATGGATCCGGCGGCATACGCAGCCGAGCAAGCGCGCCTGAGCCGTGAGCGTGAAGAGTGGCTGGCCGACCAGGAGAAGCGCGAAGCCGCACGGGAAGCGGAAGGCCGCGCACTACGAGCAGAGAGAATGCAAAGCCAGGCCTTTGCCTCGCTACCAGCTAAACACCGGGTGGATTTTTGGCGTAACTTTCAAGCGCGCTACCCTAGCATCGATGTCTCCGAGCAAATCGCCACCGCCCTCGAAGGCTATAAGGTGGAATTAGCCGAGTTGCGGAGTCGGGAACGGATCTCTGAGCTGGAAGCACGGGTGGCCAGAGCTGAGCGCGAAGCGGCCGCCGCCCGCCTGGAGACAGAAAAATTACGCAAAGAAGCAGAGCAGACGCGCAATAGTACGCGATACGGCCTGCGCCACTATACTTATCCAGTAATCCCAAGCCCTCATTACCGCCCGCGTACTGTGACGATATTTACCAATGGCCAAACACGTACGACGCACCAACATCTTCAAAATCCCCACTGGCAGCACTGGCAACAGCCAAACAGGCATCCGGTCAATCGCCCAGGACCGATAATTTGCCCAACAACCAGAATCAACACGCAAACAGTCAATCGCCCGGGGATCACTGGAGTAATCCCCAGAATCAACACGCAGCCTTAAATCCTGCTGAAACAATCATTTTATGATAAAATCTGTTCACCAAGTCGTACCTGAAATCGCCGAAGACGTCCGTGGCGGTAATGGGATGGTGACCGCCCATAAACTGCTCGACCTATTTCCCGGTAGCGCCATCAAGAGCGTCGGGGTCGTCCGCCTGGAGCCGGGTGCCAGCGTGGGCGAACACTCGCACAGTGGCGACGAAGACTTCTACTACTGCATCTCCGGCACTGGGGTTGTTGTCGATAACGGGGTGGAGCATCCTTTCACCCCAGGCACTCTGCAAATCACCCGCGACGGGGAGTCCCAAGCAATACGCAATATAGGGGAAACCGAGCTGGTTTTTCTGGGTGCTCTGATCGCCACTGTCGACGCATCCGAGGACTAGTGTCCCCCGGCTTTAGGCGTATAGACCGATCAAGAGGTCTTTTTTGCCTTCGGGACCACGATATTGTGATCGATCTCATAAGCTTCCATATCGGGTGGCACGGTGGCAATGGCTTCCTCCATAGTCGACAGCCCCTCTTTCACCTTGAGCATGCTGTCCTGGTGTAGGGTCATCATGCCGTTTCGCATGGCGATGCGTTTGATCACGGCCGCTTCTTCGCCCGAATTGATCGCTTTAATCAATTCTTCGCTGGTCGCCATGAGTTCATGGATACCCACTCGTCCTTTATAGCCACCACCGCCACAAGCGGGGCAACCATCCTCATTTGCTCCAGGGATTTTGCCCGTCCAGCTAAGTGCCCGCTGTATGATCTCTGCCTCATTACCCTCCGGTAGATAGCTTTTCTTACAGGACTTACAGGCACGGCGCATAAGACGCTGAGCGCAAACGCAAATCAGGGATGCGGAAATCATGAAAGGTTCGATCCCCATTTCCGTCAGACGCGAAACCGTAGTGGGCGCATCATTCGTGTGCAGTGTGCTAAACAAAAGGTGCCCGGTTAAAGCGGCTTCCACAGCAATACCCGCCGTCTCGCGGTCACGAATCTCACCCACCAGGATGACGTCCGGGTCCTGCCGTAAAAACGAGCGCAAAGCCGAGGCGAAGGTTAAGCCAATCTTGCGCTGCATCTGCATCTGCAGCAGGCCGGGCAAAGTATACTCAATCGGGTCTTCTGCCGTGCGAATACAGATATCCGGGGTGTTGATCTCATTTAAAGCCGAGTAGAGTGTCATCGACTTACCGGACCCCGTCGGTCCGCAGTGGAGTATCATACCGTAGGGACGCTGAATCAGCTCCCGGTAGAGGCCCAGGTTCCGATCCGAGAAGCCAAGAGCCGGGAGCGGCAGCGTACTTTTCTGCTTATCCAGAATACGCATGACGATGCCCTCACCATGATTCAGGGGCGCGGTCGAGACACGCAGGTCGACGTCGATTCCACGTCGATTATGCTGTTTAAAGATAATCCGCCCATCTTGCGGCATACGCTTTTCCGCAATGTCCAACTGCGCCATGACCTTGAGGCGGGCCAGCAAGGACCCGGAGGCAGCTGGCGGTATCGTCAGCCGATTCAGGAGCACGCCATCCACCCGCACCCGCACACGAGTCTCTTTTTCAAAGGGTTCAATATGAATATCACTGGCACCGGAGAAGTAGGCTTCTTCGATAATCCGATTGGCCAGCTTGATGATGGGTGCCGACTCTTCATCGGAGAAATCATCTTCGTCGAGCTCCTCATCACTCTCGAAGTCTGCCCCAAGAGCTTCCACCACATCACCAAACCCCACCGTCTGATGCTCAGTCTGGTTCTCCAGCAACTTGCCGATTTCACTCTCCAAGCCGAGCAAAGCAGAAACTTTCATGCCCGTAACTTCCTGCACCTTCGACGTCATTTGCAGGTCGAAGGGGTTGCTGACCGCGATGATAATGTGGTCTCCGGCAAAACCGAGCGGCAGCACTCGGTATTTTTGGCAAAAATCTTTATCGAGCTTGGAGTAAGTCCCCTCCGTTACCAGGCAATGCTTGATGTTTATCGGCTGGAGACCAAATGCCCGACTTTTAGCGATCAGCAACTGATACTGTGAAACCTTATATTCGGTGCCCAGGAGCGTCTCAATCGCAGCGCCCGACATCTCTTCCCCGCTGCTGATAATGGCCTCAAATTGGCTATTCCCAAGGTGGCCTGCTTGCAGCAGATTTTCCAATATTGCAGTTTGTATACGAGCAAGTGCCATGTGCTAAAAAGTAGATTTGAATGGTAAGCCGGGGGTGGCCAGGCAAGTCCTAAAATTTATGTGGCTCAGCATCGAATAACAGGGGCACCGCCTCCAGGTCTGTTATACCCTGAGTTGCGGGGTCCAAGTCCAGCTCCTTAAGTATTTCTGCGGGGCTCAGTCCACTTTCCTCCAAATAATCTTTAAGGAAGCGACCTTGCTGCGCCTTCAATAAAGTTGGTAAGGCCGTGGCCGGAACAGACCCAATTTCATAGCCCAGGGCCTGTTCAAAAACTTCCAAACTGATCGGAGCGTCTCCACTCAACTCGACAGTCGCATAAATCAATTCCCGAATCTGCTTATAGTTCTCAGGCCATTCATGTGCCAGCAGCGCATAGGCAGCCGGCACACTGAACTCGGCACACCTCCCCTTGCCTGAACGGTCTGCAGCAATACGGGCAAATCGACGCGCATAGGCGGCCGTATCACTCGGACGGAATCTCATCCCGGGCAAGACGAAGCCTGACTCTCCAGTTAATTTTTTAAATTCAAAAGCTTGCTCACTCGTGCCCGGAACAATGTAGACAAGTAAAACAGACGCCGCTCCCTCCGGTTCATTCGCGAACTGCTGACTCAGCTTACGGGCTTTCTTTAGCTCCAAAAAAGAATTCAAGCGGAGACTAAGCACCCGACTTTTATTAGAATCAGACAACAGGCTGCGTATCTGCCTGACGCCGTCATTCAAGTCTTCCGGTAAGCTCAACTCAGCCACTGGCATGTCCGCGTTTCCCCGCCAATTCGAGACGTCTTTAATGACCAATTCCGCATCCCCGCCCGGCGGCTCCAGGATAAAGACCTCATGCCCGCTATGAGCAACTGACCAGAGACTTTGTAGAAAACGAGCCGCCAAGAAATTATGCGCACTAAAAAAACAGGGCTCAGCCGGATAGCTCGGCGTGTTCACCTGAATCTGGGCATCCTGTCCTTCCATAGCCAGTTGCTCGCGCTCTTCGTCAGTCAATGGGCTTGAGAAACGCGCTACCTCCTCCAAGAACTGACGGGTATCGAGTGGTTTCTCCAAAACCAAAGTCACGCTCATATTGGCTACCTTGACCAACTCAGGCGTATTCATTAAGCCAGACACTAAAATAAAGGGCAGGTGCGGATAGAGTTCGCGTGATTTCTTAAGAAAGTCCGCCCCGTCCATCACCGGCATTTTGTAATCGGAAATCACTAAATCGTAGGGTATTTCCTCTAGCTGAGCGATTGCACGCTCAGGCCGGGTCGCCATATCCACTCGATAACCATGCTCACGCAACAGATCTTGCAGCATCTCTGCGTAATTCTCTTCGTCGTCTAAAACTAAAATTCGTCCGGCCATATAATAATTCGGTTACACCAGTGTCTGCGCACACATATTGTTATTTTGAATCTATCGTGGATTCGTCCAGGTCAAAGAGCTCGCCAATCCGCCGACGATCACCCGCAAATAAAATAGAAGCCGCACGGAGGTAATCCAGATGTTGACTCTTCAAATATGAATTCACCCGTGAGATGGTTGACTCCACTTTATCTTTATCCAGCGCGGCTCTTACATCAGCCACCGAGATGGAGGCACCGCTGTAATCAGCGACGAGTCGCCTGACAATACACGATAATTCCTCATAATTATTTTTCCATGCTTGCTGGCTCAACAAATCCCGGGCAGCTCTTTCCAGTCGCGGCAGTGTCGGGATGCCCTTTTCCCGTGCGACTTCTATGATGAGCTGTTGCGCCATAATTCCGACCTCGGTGTGACAATCCCGAAGGGGAGGCACCCGCACTTCAGCCGTCCCCATCAGGATGTAGAGATTTTCATCGATCAACCCAAGATCAAAAAGCACGTCCAAATCATCATTTAGACAAAAGATCACTCGTATCTTGATATCGAGCCCATCGAAGGGCTCTTCACGCTTAGCCAAGGTAGCGGCCAGTTTCTTCTGAACGTCATCCATGCTCTCTAATTCGAGTATCACAACGGTTATACGCTCAGCTTCTTCTTTCTGTGCTTTTTCGATAAAAGAAAGCATTTGTACCTCATCGAAAGTCCCACGGTTCAGGTAAATGAAATGCTCGGACTCGCTCTCGTAAAAGCCGCAAATATCATCACAAATTCTACGAAAATGAGTGCCTGGTTCGCCAACAAGGGTTAGCGTCGACTTGAAATTGCGCAGGTGGAAGAGCTGCTCGGCAAAAGCAGCTGAAACACCCGTCTTGCAGGGGTATGACCAGAAATCAAAGCCTAATTCGGCGGTTCTGGCGTTTGAACCGTCTTCTTCTGGATGATTCGCCGATTCAGTCGAAGAGATCTTATTTTTCTCGGTTTCTTCCAGGAGTTCGCTCGTTCGCTCCAATAGAGAAAATATATTCAACGGCTTGAGAAAGACCCCGCCGACCCCCTTGCTAATCAATTCACGAATCGTATCATTCTCCAAATATCCGGAAACCATAATCACCGGCACCGTCGGCTTAACCTTCTTGATCGCCTGCATGAACTCCATACCGGTCATCTCCGGCATTTTATGATCCGTAACCACTAAATCGTAATCCGTTTCAGAAAAGACGTCCACTGCCTCAAGCGGGTCGGTGATTGAAGTCACCACATAATCAGCCTGCTCGTATATATCTGTTAGTAGACTGTTAAAGTCGGCATCATCATCGAGAATTAAAATACTGTATGGCATAGGCAAGGGGCTCAAATAAAATAGCTTAGTCCTCCTCTTCGGCCGCCGTATCTTCGGCCTCGTGGATTTCTTCGACACGGCCAAGTGCTCGGGAAAGCGACGTCATCGTGGTGCCATACCAAAGAACAGGCCCCGGCAATAAGTCTTCCCAGTATTTGACCACGGGCGCACTTAAATAATAACATGTCGCCACCAAATAGATTCCCTCGACCAAGTCAAAGGGAAGTGTCGACGATGCCCAACAAAGCGAAATATCAACATTCATCGGGCGCAGCGAAGTGACCTCCATGTAGTCCAGATCAACGAACCCGAGCCTGGCTTCTTCAATTTGATAGTCAATCAGTTTGGCTTCCTCCAGCTTCTTTAAGTCGAACAACAGCGAGGAGAGAATCGAGGCACGCTTGTAGTCAGTAGACTGTATCGCGTCCATAAACTTCACATTCGCCTCCTCAACATCGCTATTGGAGACAAGTTCTTTGTCGACCAGAGCGGATCCTAGAAAACGGTTACTACGAAGTATAAGAGCGCGGTGCTGCTGCATAATCAATATGCTCTTTATTATGCAGCAAGGTAGGCATCGAGGTCAAGTCATCAGACGTCGACCAGTGCACTTCTTTTTGCCAGAGGCAAAATAATAACCAAGCTTGAAGCTTTCTACCTCCAAAAACAACCCTCGCCGGAGAACGGCCCGGGGCTTGCCACCGCACTCCCTTCTTCCTGTTCCTAGCCATGCTAAAGCTGCATACCGGCAAAGAAGCCGACAGGGGCCTGGTTCTACGTATCCGCCTCACTGCACTTCGACCCCGGAACTTCGATCCCGGATTCGGCCGAGGCATTAAAACGGGAGAAGTTTTTCAGATTTCCCAACAGAAGCAGATTGTCCAGAGGCTGGATCTCAGTCCTGGCCTCAGGCTGCGCCTCCTCACCATTCGCCCGACGGATGGCAACCACTTGCAAGCTGAATTTTCTGGGTAGACTCAGGTCGGCAAGTGTTCGAGTCACCATGGGGCTTTGAGGCGGAACTTGCATCGTCTGAATCGTCAAGTCCTGCAGGTGGGCCCGTGAAAGCAGGTCGTCAGAACTCACCGATAGATGTTCCCGTGCCCGGTTTAACTGCTCGCGACTGCCGAGAAGGAGTAGCCGGTCACCCGGAAACAAGAGTGTGCTCGTATCGATTGCCGGCAGGGTGAATTCATTGCGCTCGATTCCGACGATTTGGGCCCCTGTTTTTGAGCGCAATTCAGTACTGCCGAGCGGAGCGCCGGCAAAGGCCGTATCATCCGGCAAGCTAATTTCCTCCAATTCATAATTCCAACGCCCTCCGCGCCGCGCTTCCTCCAATTCCCGTCCCCTCAGGGTTTGCGTATCTTCGAGGGCCTCGTCGAGAGCGTTCTCCAGGCGGCTATACCAACGTATGATCACACGCATGGCCACTGCCATGACAAAAGTGGAAACCGCTAGAAAGCCGACGAGAAACTGCCAGCCGATCAGGTAATCCGGAAGTATGTTCCATAGCCACAGCGCGAGTATAAACACATAAAACACATGCAAAAGATGCTTGATCACAGTCGCAAACGAGCTGTGCAGCTTGTTTGCGTAGAGAAGATAGTCAGAAATGATCATGGCCATAGCCGAGAGATTCCTCCACACAGCCACCATGGGAAAAAGACAGACGACCCCAATTCCAAACCAGAAAAGCACACCAAACTCAAACGCCGGAAAACGTGGCTTAACGAACTCGCGAAAAATAGGGTCCGCGAAGAGAAATAAAGCGCTTATCAGCAGCATCTCACGGGCAACCTGGAACAGACGTTTTTTCATTAACATCCAGAGTTGCCCGCTCGGGCCCGATGGGCCAATTCGGGACCAAAAGGCAGCATAATTACCATACCATCGGTCCAGTCGGGGGGCTGATTCAGGCGAGAATATTTGAGTGAGCCAATCCGAGGACTTGATCAAGATCGGCGCGATCAGGCAAGTGGCCAACGATGTGCCCACAGCAATCACTTGAAAAGACTCGGAAAACAGGCCCGAGGCCACGCCTATGCCGGCGATGATAAAAGAAAATTCACCAATCGGAGTGAGGCACAATGCAGCTCTCAAAGCAACACGCGGATGCTCTCCAACGACCGCCAGTGAGATAAACGCAGCCAACATTCGCCCCAACAGGGCACCCGCCGTGCCCAGAGCGATCCAGGGCAGAGCCGCCGGAATTAAGCGGACATCAATCAGCATGCCAATGGTTACAAAAAATACCGTAAGAAAGACATCCTTGAGCCCAACAAATGCCCGCTCAATCTTACCGCGCTGGCGTGTCTCGGCTACGATGATGCCAAAAATGAAAGCGCCCAAAGCAAGCGAGTACCCTGCTTTGAAAGCAGCGAAGGCCAGACTGAGTAGGGCCCCACAAACAAAAATATTTGAAATCTCAATTTGTTTAAAACGCTCAAAATGCTTCAGCAGTTTTGGCACAATGACGAGCCCCAACACCACCGCAGTCACGACGAAACCAAGCAACATGGCGAGAAGCAGTCCGAGCGCAGGCACATCTCCCGTCTCAGCAGCGACGTAGGAGCCCAGCACCGCCAGCATAATAACGGCCACGATATCCTCCATCAGGGTCATCCCCAACGCTATCTTCCCGAAGCGCCGCTGATTAAAACGTTGCTCCTCCAGCACCTTGCCGATGATCGCCGAGCTACTGACCATGAAAACCGCTGCCAGGCAGAGGCCCGCCCCGGCACTTAGCCCCAGCAAATCGAACGCCAAGCGAACCGCTGTGAGCACCAGCAGAGCGGTCAATGCCGTGGCAATCATAACGCCGAGCCCCAACTCTTTGAGCTTGCGGAGGCTGAACTGAAGCCCGATGCCAAACATTAAAAAAACGACACCAAGCTGCGCGATTATATGAATACGACTCTCGTCGGTCACATAAGGCACCGTGATCTCAGGAGTCCCCACAATCAGGCCTGCCGTGAGATAACCAACGATTGGGGAGAGACCTATCCGGGAACAGATGAACCCGCAAAGAGCAGCGGACAGTAAAATAACTGCCAAGTCCTGGATAAAATAGATAGGATCGACCACGATTATGAAGTCATAATACCCCGATGACTGATTGTCTAGTGCATCGTGCATAAGCCTCCTGAAAAACAACAACCCTGACTAGCCGGAAGCTTGCCACCGCAGTCCCTTTCCTCTACTCCCAACTGGATCATGCTCAAATTCTACACCTACAAAAAGTGCAGCACCTGCCGGAATGCCAGGAAGTTCCTCGATGCCAAAGGAATCGCCTACGAAGAATTCCCGATACGCGAGTCACCACCCCCACCAGCAGAACTCGCCCGCATGCTCAAGGCCTACGCGGGCAAAATGACGCGCCTCTTCAACACCTCCAGTCAAGATTACCGCGACGCCGGGCTGAAGGACGCCCTGCCAACTCTGACCGAGGCCGAAGCCTTCGCCCGCCTGCAGGAAAACGGCAATCTGGTCAAACGCCCCTTCCTCCTCGGTGAAGACATCGCCCTGGTCGGCTTCAAAGAAGCCGAATGGGCCGAGTGCTTATAGCGCTAGCCTATATACCGGCAAAGGCGAAGGGCTCTCCCGCCATTTCCTCGACCGCCTCATCGACTGTGGCAAAATTATCCAGCACATATTGAACCCATGCTGCGATCGAAAGACCGGCCTTCGATCCATCATAGGCAGGATAGCGGGACTCGGCCAGCCACAGCAAATTAGCCACCAAGCCCTTTTCGTTCATTCCGTCCGCACTGGCGACATCAAAAGCACTGGCCACGATACTCCCATACTTCGAAGTCCAGGTGACCGAATTCGCACCAACCGCACCATTGCGCTGTATTCCTCTGG
>REBV01000190.1 GCA_007692545.1 Puniceicoccaceae bacterium | reverse complement strand
CAGGGCTTCTTTGTCGCGCAGAATCTCGTCGTAGATTTCACGCTGTTTCGCCATCGAGTTCTCGTTATCGGTGAATTCGCCTGCGTTGGTCTTGGCGAAATAATAGGCCTGCACCTCATGAACGAAGCTTTCTGGAGCCTCTTCGCCATAATGATCGCGGTAGGCTTTTGGAAATTCCTCGGCGAAAAGTGTGCGGATAATACCGTCGGGCTCCATATAGTTGGCAACCCGGTCGATAAAGATAAGTGAGAGCGGTTTAATGCCTTGGGTTTTAAGCGAATCGACTTTTTGGAAGTGGCGGTAGCAGAGCCAGTAGAGCTGCTGACGAAAGATGCCTTTGATATCACCCGTCGCGGTGTGTGGCGTGAGTTCGACGCCATTACTGAATTTGACCATGGCACCACCGCCGCGCAGGCCCTGGGCGCGAATCTGGCTGATTTTGAAATCGCGGTAGGAGATGTTCTTGGTGGCGTCTTCCAGCGACTCGCCTGATTTTAGCCACTTGGTCTCAGCGTATTTAAAGCCAGTGGCCATCTGCCGCCAGGCTTTGAGTTTCGCCTTGGGCGGGCCGTTGCCGGTCTGGATATCGGTCAGCTCTATTTTCAGGGTGGCCTCGTCGTTGATTTCGGCGACTGAGAGCACCTCGATTTTCTTAACCAGCCGCTGGTTGTAGGCTTCAAAAGGGCTCAGGCGGTAAACCAAGTTACGCAGGAGCTTGTGAGTCGCAGAATAGCGAAGGCGCGCAACCGGATCGAGAGCGTTGAGCCGGGGTGCGAGGTTTTCGGTGTCCATGCCCTCTTGTGGTTCGTCCATGATGACGATCGGGCGCACCTTGCTAAGGGCCTGCCAGTAAGAGTAACCGTCGGGCGAGTCATCGCGATCAGGACGGTTGATGATGTTATCGTCCGCACTGAAAGAGTGGGTGGTCATGATCATGACCTGAAGGTCCGTGCCCTCGATAAAGCGTTTCACCTTGGTCAGTTTTTTACTGTCATACTCGAAGGCGTGAAGCGGAATATTGTAGAGGCGCTCCAGTTGAGCGCGGAAAGACTCGATCGTGTTCAAAACGCCCTCGCGAATCGGCACGGAAGGGACAAGAATAATAAATTTTGTGAAGCCGTATTCGCGGCAGAGTTCGTAAATGGTGCGCAGGTAAACCAGCGTTTTACCCGTTCCGGTCTCCATCTCAACGCAGTAGTCGGGATCCATGCAGAGACTGGCTTCTCCGTGGCCGATGCCGTTCTCCTGAATGATTTTTTCAATATTGGCGAGAATCTCTTTACGGGCCAGTAGAAGTTTGTTGGGAAAGCAATCGCCCCGCAGGTCCAGATCGAAGTAATTACGCTGCTGCCCCTCGAATAGTCGAACGATTGCATCGATGGCTTGGCGTTGATAGGGAAGATCTTCGAGTTTAAATGACATTTGGCGTGCAACGGCGCTTGTGATGGATGCGAGTTGATCTTTTATTGGCGTAAGATTCAGTAGGCTTCAAGAAACAAAGACCCGACGACGCAAATGACCAAAAAAGAACGCGCCAGCTACATCCTAAACCGCTTGCAGCAACTGTATCCGAATCCGCCGGTGCCGCTGGATCATAAGGATCCCTACACACTGTTGATCGCAGTCTTGCTGTCGGCTCAGTGCACCGATGTGCGGGTCAACCAGATCACGCCGCTGCTTTTTGCACGGGCCGATACACCGCAGGCGATGGTCAAAGTCCCGGAAGAGGAGATCCGTGCCATCATCCGTCCGTGTGGACTCTCGCCGATGAAGGCCAAGGGTATCGCCGGGCTTTCGCGCATTTTATTGGAGCAGCACGGTGGTGTAGTGCCGGCGGATATGGCGGCCTTGGAGGCACTGCCGGCGGTCGGTCACAAGACGGCCTCGGTGGTCATGGCGCAGGCCTTCGGTGTACCGGCTTTTCCGGTCGATACGCACATCCACCGCCTGGCTCAGCGCTGGGGGCTGAGCAACGGAAAAAGCGTGGTGCAGACCGAGCGGGATTTAAAGCGCCTGTTTCCGCAGTCGTGCTGGAACGAGCTGCACCTGCAGATTATTTTCTATGGTCGCGAGCATTGCACGGCGCGGGGTTGTCAGGGCATGGATTGTGAAATCTGCCGCACGGTCTATCCCCATCGCAAACGAGCGAAGAAGACCCGGAAGTCCTGATTCCGCTAGTGGGAGCTGTCTACCTCCGAAATACCGAGATCGAGGTCGAGCGTTTTTATCGGCGCAGGGCTTTGAAGTGGCAAGTCATTGAGCGAGGTGTCGAAGGCGCTGCCACTGGAGCCGAATTGGCTCCCAGTAAGGTCCAATTGAAAGGCACTAGTGGGCTGAGACGCAAGGCTGGGGCTTGCCGCAGCTGCGTCCGCTGGTCGGAATATTGATTCGCTGATCGCTAGTCGCCCATCCGCTACGATCGAAGCCTCGTCCTTGCTGTCCGGGACCAGTTTAAATACAGCATAGCTGCTCTGCTCGAAGCCGGAGCTCAAATGTGCGCCTAAAATGAGTAGTGCCGCGAAGAGGAGTTTTGTGTGATTGCCTGGTCGGAAAGGAGAGAGCTTCATCATTTTTGTATGGGAAAGGATTGGAAAGATTTTGTCGAGCGAAGAGTCGGCGCGCTACGCGGAGCGGGAAGCGGAGTGTGTGTCAGAATGGCGCGGCTACTGGCTCAACTGTCACGTTTACACGGAGAATGACCCGGTCGCTGTGGTTTTTATAAATCTCAATATATTGATTATCAGTGTTTTATGATTTGATGGACGTTTGTTAAAGTGGAATGCTTTATGCAGGAATCGGGGTATGAATATTGATTTTAATAGTTTTACTGAAAAGTCTGCCTTCGCTGTGCAGGAAGCGCAAAATTTAGCGCGTCAGCAGGGGCATTCTGAAATTGGTGTCTGGCATTTACTCTTGGCCTTGCTGCGGCAAGAGGGCGGTATTGTGCCAGGGCTCTTGGAGCGCATGCAGCTATCACCAGCTGCCTTGGAGTTGGCCGCCAAGCGCGAGCTGGATGCGCTGCCGAAGGCCAGCGGTAGCGTCAATGCCAGTCAGGTTTACATCTCGACGGCTCTGCAAAAAGCCCTGACTGAGGCCGACAAGGCTAAGAGCACGCTGGGTGATGACTTTGTCAGCACGGAGCATCTGTTGCTGGGCCTGCTTGAGGCGGAGCCTGCGGGCAAGTTGGGCAAATTTTTCGATCAGTTTGAGCTCGATTCCAAGAAAGTGCTGGCAGCCATCGAATCGGCCCGGGCGGGCCAGAAGGTGACATCGCGCAATCCGGAGGCGACTTTTGAGGCTTTGGAAAAGTATGGCATCGACCTGGTGGCCATGGCCCGCAAGGGCAAGATGGACCCCGTCATCGGGCGGGACTCGGAGATCCGGCGGGTCATTCGTATCCTATCGCGCAAGACCAAGAACAACCCGGTGCTCATCGGTGAGCCCGGGGTGGGCAAGACCGCCATAGTAGAAGGTCTGGCCCAGCGCATTGTGCGGGGCGATGTGCCGGAAGGCCTCAAAGACAAGACCATCTTCGCGCTCGATATGGGCTCGCTGGTGGCCGGCGCCAAATACCGGGGCGAGTTCGAAGAGCGCCTCAAGGCCGTCTTGGCCGAAGTGAAAAACAGCGACGGTCGCATTCTCCTTTTTATCGATGAGTTGCACACCATCGTGGGTGCGGGTAAGTCCGAAGGTGCGATGGACGCGGGCAATATGCTCAAGCCGATGCTGGCCCGGGGTGAGCTTCACTGTGTCGGGGCGACCACGCTCGACGAATATCGGAAATACATCGAAAAGGATGCTGCCCTGGAGCGCCGCTTCCAAACGGTGCAAGTCGATCAGCCCAACGTCGAAGACACCATCTCCATTCTACGCGGTATCCGGGAACGCTTCGAACTCCATCACGGGGTGCGCATTCAGGATAATGCTCTGGTGCAAGCCGCCGTGCTCTCGCATCGCTACATTAGCGACCGTTTCCTGCCTGACAAGGCGATCGACCTGGTCGATGAGGCCTGTGCCATGATTCGCACCGAAATGGACTCCATGCCGCAGGAGCTGGACGAACTATCTCGCCGCGCCCTCCAGCTCGAAATCGAAGAAGCCGCGCTGAAAAACGAAAAGGATGCGGCCTCAAAGGAGCGCCTCAAGACACTTTCCAAAGAACTGGCCGATATCCGTGAGAAAGAAACGGTGTTCCGTAGTCAGTGGGACGCCGAAAAGGGCGCGATCGATCAGATTCGGCAGGTCCGTGAAGAGCTCGATGCCACCCGCATCGAGATGGAAAAGGCTGAGCGTAATTACGATTTGAATACAGTCGCCCAGCTGCGCCATGGCAAGATGCCAGAGCTGGAGGCTCGGCTCAAACAACTCGAAGCAGTCGAAGCCAAGGAAGGAGCCCTGCTCAAGGAAGAGGTGTCGCAGGAGGAGATCGCCGAAATCGTCTCCAAGTGGACCGGTGTGCCCGTGACCCGCCTGGTTGAAGGGGAAAAGGAGAAACTGCTCCGACTGGAAGAAGTATTGCACGAGCGCGTGGTCGGCCAGGATGAAGCCGTGGTGCTTGTTTCCGAGGCCATCCTGCGTGCCCGCGCCGGGATCAAGGACCCACGTCGGCCCATCGGTAGCTTTCTCTTTCTCGGGCCCACCGGGGTGGGGAAGACGGAGCTGGCCCGCACCCTGGCGCAGACACTCTTCGATACCGAGGATAATATTGTGCGGATTGATATGTCCGAATACATGGAAAAGCACGCGGTGGCTCGCCTGATCGGAGCGCCTCCCGGATACGTCGGCTACGACGAAGGTGGTCAGCTGACCGAAGCGGTGCGGCGTAAGCCTTACAGCGTAGTGCTTTTCGACGAAATTGAAAAGGCCCACCCCGATGTTTTCAACGTGCTGCTGCAAGTCATGGACGACGGCCGCATCACCGATGCACAGGGCAGGACGGTGGATTTCAAAAACACCGTTATAATCATGACTTCCAATGTCGGCAGTCGTTATTTAACGGAGGGCGTATCCGGCTCGGAGATACCTGAATCGGTCCGCGAATCGGTCATGAGCGAGTTACGCCAGGGCTTCCGCCCCGAGTTCCTCAATCGGATCGATGACACAGTGCTCTTTAAGCCGCTGACTCTGGATGAGATTACGCGAATCGTGGATCTGCTCCTGGTCGATCTGAACCAGCGTCTGGCCGACCGCCGCATCAGCATCGAGTTCGAAGACGCCGCCCGCATCTGGATCGGCGAGAAAGGCTACGATCCGGTCTACGGTGCCCGACCACTCAAGCGCTTCCTGCAAAAACAAGTCGAGACCAAGCTGGCCCGCGCCCTCCTCAGCGGCGAAATCGCCGAACAAAGCGTCGTTTTATTTAAACTCGTCGACGATGCACTGACGATGGAAATAAAGTAGTGCACGCTTCCAGCGTGTCGCCGAGTTGTCGGACACGCCCATGATGGAAATAAAGTAGCACACGCTTCCAGCGTGTCGGTGGTGGGTTGGGACACGCTGGAAGCGTGAGCTACATTGTCGGACACGCTGGAAGCGTGAGCTACTTTGTCGGACACGCTGGAAGCGTGAGTTTGTAGTTAAACACGCTGGAAGCGTGAGCTACTTTGGTTCGGAAGGGTGAACTACTTTAATGTGGGTGACGGTGATACGGGCTTTGACTGGATTTTGTGCTATGTAGTTCCGATAGTGATGCAGTTGGGCGGGGGATCGGATGATGTGATCGTAGGCCTCCCGCTGCCAGAGTGCACCGGATCGCTTCAGGAGTTGATTGATTTTGTTGGCGGTATAGGACTTCCATGTATGCAGAATTTCTTTGGGCGCATGGGGTGGTATCGCCTGGAAAATAACATGGACGTGGTTGGGCATGATGACCCATGCGTCGAGGTGATAGCGCTGGTTATCGAAAAAGCGCATAGCGTCGGCAACGATTTGCCCGCATGCAGGGTTGCGGAGCACGCAGGCACCCCCTCCGGCATCCAGCCATTTTTGAAATCGTTCGGGAAAGCGTTCGGCGTATTCACTGTGTTGTTTGTTGGAGAGTGGTTCCGGGTTTGCTTTCTGCCAGTGTTCGCGCTCGGCGTGCCATTGTTTGAGCTTTTGCCGGGGAATGGAATCCGCTAGGCGGAAAGTCGCAAAATAGGCCACTCCGTCCTGATACCAATGCGGTAGGTTGCGCTGGCTGGATTGGATCGGCGCATGCGGATTAAAAAAAGTAGTGCACGCTTCCAGCGTGTCGGTGGTGGGTTGGGACACGCTGGAAGCGTGAGTTTGTTGTGGGGACACGCTGGAAGCGTGAGCTACTTTGTTTGTAGGCGAGTTAGACATGAAATGCTGTGAAAATAAGATCCGGAGGTTGTCGAGGCAAGGTAGAGTTTTTTTACGCTTCAGATTTTCATTTATAAAGTAGCACACGCTTCCAGCGTGTCGTATTGTTGTCGGACATACTGGAAGCGTGAGTTCATTCTTAAACACGCTGGAAGCGTGAGCTACTTTGGCTCGGGAGGGTGATTTATTTTTCACTGAATTCGGTTTGGTTGAGGTAATGCACGATCCGGCTGAGGTGATAGGTGGCGGAGTCCAGCATGCGTAGATAATCGAGAAGTTGCATGCTGGCCTCTGGAATCCGCTGCTTGCGGGAAAGCGCATCCAGGATTTCTTGTCGGGCATTTTGCCGCAGGTCCTTGACCGATTCCGCCAGCGTTTGCAGCGCCGCTACGGATTCGCCGCGCCCATTCTCCGCCAGCACGGACTCTCCCTGATGAAGGGTTTCGATTACCTTGCCTATCAACTCTTGGTAGAGTGGGTCCTGCTGGATATCGGGGCGGGGAGTTAGCGGAATCTGCAGCGCCATCCAACTGCCGATGTGGTCGAGCAGGTGAAAGAGCGAGACCCGGGGGCCGCTGCTCTCTTCTTCACCCGGCGCCATGGGAACCCGACTGAGGAAGATGCGGGCACGATTGACCGCATCTGCGGTAATCACCCGGTCAGACTCCCAGCGTTCTCTCCCCTTATGCTGCAGGATCAGGATTAGGCGCCGACACTCCAGTAGCGACACCTCCCGCAAGCAATTTCGCACCGCCTCCAATGCGACTGAGGGTAGGGTGTTGAGCGAGGCGTCCAAATACTGTGTCAGGCTCGACCCTCGCTCTGGGACGATCTTTTCGACCAGTCTGGAGAAGGGCTTTACCAGAGGCAGAAAGATGAGCACGCCCAAGGCAATGAAACTGGTATGGAATGCGGCCAAGGCAACCGCTCCCGGCTCTGTCCCCGTCCGTTCCGACAAGCCCACAATCATCCAGAGAAAGAATGGCAGCAGGAGCAAAGCGATCAATCCGGTAAGCAGGTTGAAGAGCACATGCGCCACCGCCGTTCGTTTCGCGGCAACGGTGGCACCGATCGCTGCCAGCATGGCGGTCACCGTGGTTCCGATCGCCTGACCGATAACCAGCGATGCAGCCTGCTCGAAACCAATGGCCCCCGTGTGCAGTGCGGCCAAGGTAGTGGCCACGGCCGCACTTGAACTCTGCATCACCACGGTCATCGCCGCGCCCACCAGCAGCAAAAGCAAGTGCCCCCAGAACCCGCTGGCCGGGATCCGCCCCAGATCAAACCTCTCAGAAAACGCGCGCATGCCCTCCTGCAAGGTGTCGATCCCAATGAAAATCAAACCGAACCCGGCCAGAGCCAGTCCCAGCGAGGCCATGCGCCCACGCCCCAGCAGGCGCATAAAGGCACCGATCCCGGTCAGCGGCAGCGCCAGCATCCCGACACTGAATTTCAGCCCGACGGTGGAGACAATCCAGCCTGTGCTGGTGGTGCCAAGGCTCGCCCCGATGATCACTCCAATGGCTTGGGGGAAGGTGATCAACCCGGCACTGACAAAGCCAATCGTGGCCAGGGTGGTGGCGCTGGAGGACTGCACCATCGCCGTCACGGTTGCCCCCGAGCAAAAGGCCGTCACCGGACGGCCGGTAAAGCGCAACAAAGCCAAGCGCAAAGAATCACCGGCAAAGGACTTCAACCCATCCGTCAGGAGAATCATGCCCAATAAGAATAACCCAATACCTCCCAGCAGAAGAAAAAGCATGGTTTAAAATTGAAAGCCTTTGCCCCGTGGCACAAGTCGTTTTTCCATCCTTGTAGGCCGGACTTTTTGTCGAAAGTAAAAAAGTAGTGCACGCTTCCAGCGTGTCGATTGCGAGTTGGGACACGCTGGAAGCGTGAGCTACATTGTTAAACACGCTGGAAGCGTGAGCTACTTTATCGCCAGGTCCTTCATCGCGCGAAAGTCGGCTTTGCCGCTGGCCAAGTAGGGGAGTTCATCGACTTCGATCCAGTTGCCGGGTTTGGGCTTCCAGAGGTTGGATATGGGGAGTGCTCCCAGGTGCTCGGGGAGGGTGCTTTTGTCGATCGGCAGGGTCTTGTGCAGGACGCAGAGGCGCTCGCCTTTTTGAGGGTCGGGCACGGCCACCACGGCCAGGTCCGTGGGCCCCAGGCCGAGGGATTGTTGCAGCGCCTGTTCGACGGCACCATGGGAAACCATCTCTCCGCCGATTTTACTGAAACGGGAGAGTCGGTCGGTGATCGCAAAAAAGCCGTCGCTGTCCATGTGGCCGATGTCGCCAGTGGCATACCAGCCGTCCTGCAGCACTTCCTTGGTCAGTTCCTCGCGCCCGAGGTAGCCAAGCATGACATTCGGCCCCTTAATCTCGATCAGGCCCTCGTCTCCTGCGGAGAGGATTTTGCCGGTTTCGGGGTCTTTGATACGGATCGCCATGCCCGGCAGGACCCGGCCGAGGCGGTCGGGGCGGCTGCCGGCTTCGGCCAGGTCGCCCACTTCGATGTCGGGCAGGCTGAGTGCGCACACGGGGGAGAGCTCAGTGGCACCATAGCCCTCGAGTGGTCGCACGCCGAAGCGTTTGGCAAAAAGATCGGCGACGCGTGGCTGGAGCTTCTCGGCGCCGGCGAAGACGTAGCGCAGCTTGGCAAATTGCTCAGGCTGAATCTTGCGGGCATAGGCGAGCAGGAAACTGGGGGTGGTTAAAAGAATGGTGGCCCGGGTGCGGGCGGCGAGGGCACCGATTGGCTGGGGCTCGAGGGGGTTGGTGTGGCAGGCGGTGGTCATGCCGGAGAGCAGCGGAAACCAGAAAGTGGCCGTGTAGCCGAACGAATGAAAGAGCGGCAGCGTGGCCAGCATGACATCGTCCCGGTGAGGGGAGAGGACGCTACGAAAGGACTCGATGTTGGAGAGCAGGTTGTGGTGGCTGAGCATGACGCCCTTGGGCTCAGCGGTGGATCCGGAGGAAAATAAAACCGTGGCAAGGTCGTCTGCCACGAATCCATAATCTGGATACAGTACTGAGACAGGAGCAAATTTGGCCACTGCCCATTGCTTGAGTGCGTCCAGTCCAGTTGGTCGGACCAGCAGATCTTCCAGATACAGCACCTGGGGCGGCAGTGGAATCTCGGGGAACTTTTCGGTAAAGGCCCGGGCGGTGACGACGGTCTTTATTTCCGCGATTCTGAGGGCGGCTTGGAAGATTTCGCTGGGCGTGGTATGATTCAGATTGATGGCCACCCGCCGGTCGAGGCAGAGGGCGAGGTTGGTGAGCATGGCGGCGGCACCGGTGGGGAGGAGGACGCCAATGTGCTTCTCCGCCGGATCGATGCTCTGACGGAGTATTTTTTGCAGCAGGCGCGAGGCGATCAAGGCCTCGCCAAAGCTCAGGTTCTTGCTGGTGGAATCGGTAATGGCGAGATGGCTCCAGTGGCAGCGGGCAGAACGCACCCAAGCCCGCCCCAGGCTCTCCCGTCCCGCCTTGAGGGCGTCGAAGGCTTGGACGGAGAGTTCGGTCACCGCTTGTTGCACTTGGAAGACTGAGCTCTCGGTGGGTAGGGCCGTTCCAAAATCGACGGAGACGGGGTAGCGGAGCTCCCTGAGTGGACGGATGCGGGGCATCCCGTTGCGGTAGCTGGCGAGGCTGCCCCAGGCGCCGCCGATGTAGATCGGAATGATCGGGTAGCTGCTGTTTTTGACGATCCGCTCCAGCCCGGGACGGAAGGGGCGCATCATGCCGCTACGGCTGAGGGCACCCTCAGCAAAAATGCAAACCAGGAAGCCGGCGTCCATCGCTTCGCGGGCAGATTGGAGGGAGCGGATGAGCTTCTTCGGGTTGTCGCCACTGTGGATGAGGATCACATTGGCGAGGTAGCAGCACTTGCGTATTAGCCAGGACGATTTTTCGTAGAAGTCCCGTGACATCAGCATCCGGGGGCGGCGTTGCATGGAGGCGGCGATCAGGACCGCATCCATCAGACTGACATGATTGCTCACCAGCAGGCCACCTCCATCTGTCGGGATGTTTTCCAGGCCCCGCACGCGCAAACGGTAACAAGCCCGGGTGACGAGCATCACCACAAACTTGGCGAAAAAGTCGGGTAGCACGCGCAGGCTCAGCAGCGTCAGCACCGCGAGCAGCAGTGCTATAATCATGAAGCCATGCCGGGCCGACAGATCGAGCACAGCGGAAAACAGAAAGAGTAGGCCGCTGGCCAGCAGGATGCCCATCCAACTGCAAAAGGAGCCGGCGGCCTGGATCGCACCAAGCTGTTTCGACGGGCTGCGGAATTGCAGAAAGGCTTCCAGTGGCACGACGAACAGACCCGCTCCGAGGCCGAGCACTGCCACGTAGAGCGAGGCGGCCGGGATGTTGCCGGCATCGATCCAAGCCAGACCCCCCATGCCCAGCGTCATCAAGGCGGCCCCCACTGGCACGATGCCAAATTCGATCGAGCGCCCGCTAAACCAACCAGCCAGGCTGGCCCCCGCCCCAATGCCGAGAGCAGCTAGCAGAAACAGCCGGGTGGCTTGCTCGTGCAGTAGGTCGAGGTGTTGGTAGCCGTAGTCGATCAGGTTGAGCTGAATAAACGCACCGATCAGACCGAAAAGCCCCAGGGCACAGATCGTCAGAATAAGAAAGCCGTCCTTGCGGATGAACCTGAAGGCAGAAGCCAGATTTTTGAAGCCATTCAGCTGTAGTCGGGTGGTGGCGCGGTAACTGGGAGTGGGCGCGATGCGAAAGGCGGCGGCGATGCCGAGACCCGAAATGATCAGGCTGACGCAGGCGGCCTGACCGTAATTTTGCTCAAGTAAGAGGCTCAGCTCCGGCGCCAGCATGGTGCCGGCGATGATGGCCAGGAAGGTGAAGAGCTGAATGGAACCGTTGGCGCGGGAAAGACGCTCGTTACCCACTTGCTCGGGCAGGATGCCATATTTGCAGGGACCAAAGAAGGCACTCTGGGTCGCCATCAAAAACATTGTGATGTAGAGCATGCCACTGCTCTGCTGGAAGAAGCCGACAATGCCAAAGCTCATGATTGCCAGCTCCGCCACCTTGAGCACACGGATCAGCCGCTGTTTGCTAAAGTAGTCAGCCAGACCACCGGCCACCGGCAGGAAGAGGAGAAAAGGCAGCGCGAAGGTCATCCCCACCGTGGCCAGGACCCCGGCCGCCGCCTCCGGGCCCTGCCAACTGATGAGCGCATAAATCATCAGAAGCTTGAAGAGGTTGTCGTTTAAGGCACCGCCGAACTGCGCGAAATTATGCCACCAGAAGGTCTTTGGAAGTCGGATATTAGTTGTCATGAGTTGTGTGGTTTTCGCGACTTTTATGATGACAATAGAGTTGTCAATAGACCTCCGGCCCAACCCCGGGCACAAACGATCCTCGTTGGTCGCTTTGACCGGGGCGGGCAGGCGTTTCGTCGAAGCCATGATCACCCGTGAAGAAGAGTTCATGGACAACCTGCCCTGGTTGCCTGAAAACGAAGATCTGACTCACTGCATAAGTGTGCTCAACGAGATCGATCGTCATCTCCCCCGGTAAGGGGATGGGGGTCGGAGATTCGCCGCAGGGCTTTGCGGTGGGGCGAGAGCCTTTCGTGAATGTTTATATTCCCCATTGGCCCGCTTCGCCTTCTTGCGATGGCCGTATCCAGTAAAATGGTTTTGGAAGACTGTTTTCGCTCAATCTTTTCTTTCCCCAAAGTAGTGCACGCTTCCAGCGTGTTCAATAACTCCGCGACACGCTGGAAGTGTGAGCTACTTTTACCTCAGGAGAGGCTTCTGATTCCCGCCGCCGGGTTGGGGAGCAAAGTGAATCTGAGGCGAAGCAAACATTGGGCAGACCCGAATGGTGCTCACTTAGGCTGTTTGGGACTTATACTGGGAACGGCTGCTTTAGCTGCCGATTGGTAGTAAGTGTCGGAACTTCAGTAACTAAAACCTTTAAAGGGTAGCTGAAGCAAACCATCCCAGTCAGCCCTAACTTCGCGATTTATTCTTAAGTTAGCGCCATTCCGGCATGACCCGATTTTGCTGCCCGCCCCCAAAAATATCGAAACATACGGAATGACCCCTTTGATTTCGTCGTCGTTGATTAGCCCAAAGTAGTGCACGCTTCCAGCGTGTCTAACAACTCCGCGACACGCTGGAAGCGTGAGCTACTTTTACCTCAGGGAGTAAATTTTATAGCCAGTAAATTTTATAGCCTGATAATAACAGATGAGGCTTGACTTGAGTTTAGCTCGCTGAATGATGGGGTTAATTAGTGGAAATTCAATATGAGACGTATACGCAGAATGAAATGTGCCGAGTCGGCAGTTATCCACCATGCAATGAGTCGCGTGGTGGGTGGAGAGATGCTGTTGGGGAAGCGTGAGAAGGAAGTGCTTCGTAGGATGCTTTGGCAGGTGGCGGACTTTTGTGGGGTGGAGGTGCTGACTTACTCCATAATGACGAACCACTTTCATGTTTTGGTGCGGGTGCCGGAGAAGGATCGGGCTGTTTCGGATGCGGAACTGCTGCGGCGCTTTAAGGTGCTCTACCCGAAGCCGACGAAATATCAGACGGCTTCGTTTGCCCGCTTGGAAACGGCTCTGCGTGAGGGGACGGAGGATGCTGAGAAGGTCCGAGCGCAATTGCTGGCGCGGATGCATGACCTTTCTGAATTTATGAAGACGCTGAAGCAGCGCTTTTCCATCTGGTATAATCGCAATCATAACAATCGGCTGGGGACTTTGTGGATGGACCGGTTTAAGAGTGTGTTGGTGCAGGGCGAAGGCAATCCTTTGCAAACCATGGCGGCTTATATCGATTTGAATCCGGTGCGTGCGGGGCTGGTGGAAGACCCGAAGGACTACCGCTGGTGCGGCTACGCGGAAGCGGTGGCGGGCAATCAGAAGGCGCAGCGGGGGCTGGAGGTGATTTGGTCGACTTACGCGAATGGTTCGAAGCGGCGAGGGGAGGCGGCGAGCCTGAAGTCGGCTCTGTCGGCGCACCGGAGTTTGATTTTTGGCAAGGGGGCATCGCCTTGGACACATAAAGGGAAGCTGATTGACCGCAAGGCGGCGGAGAAGGTGCTGAATGAGCAGAAGGGGGAGTTGCCGCTATCCGTGGTGTTGCGGTGCCGGGTGCGGTATTTTACGGATGGAGTGGTTCTTGGGTCCGCCGATTTTGTGCGGCGCTATGCGGCGCAGTGGGAGGCGGGGCGTGGGTGTCGACCAGCTGAGGGCAAAACGGCGCGGGGGGCAGCCTGGGGTGATTTGGCGGTGGTCAACAAGCTGCGGCGGGCGGTTTTTGGGTGAATGGCGGGAGCAGTCCACGCACTACGGGCTACGCAGTGGCGAGGCACCCGCACTCCGTATTGATTAGGAGTTTTAGTCAGCGCCAATGCGCACCGGCTAACCCTTATAAATACGAAGCAGGGCGTCTGCGATTTCCGAAGGGTTGCGGGCGATGGATACACCGGCAGCCTCCATGGCGGCGAACTTGGCTTCGGTAGTGCCCGCTCCGCAGGCGGAGACGATGGCGCCGGCGTGGCCCATGGTGCGGCCCTTCGGGGCAGACGCTCCAGCGATAAAACCAGCCACCGGTTTCTTGACGTGCTCCTTGATGTAGGCGCAGGCGAGTTCTTCGGCGTTACCACCGATTTCACCGATCATGATGATCGCATCGGTATCCGGGTCTTCGTTGAGCATACGCACGGCATCGAGCTGTGAGGTGCCGTTAATCGGGTCATACCGCCCGTGGCTGTTCGAAGCTCGCTACACCTGTCTAAACTGCAGCTACTTTTATTTGCCGAGCCTCGATCAAGACCCTTAACTAAGTGCCATTCGATCTAGTGGAGCTTCACTAGCTCAGCTCTTCTTCCGGCAGGTCAGCATAGACCTGGAAGTCAGCATAGGCTTCATTGCCGTGCTCTGAGATATCCAGACCTTGTAATTCTTCTTCTTCGCTGACGCGTAGTCCTGTGATGGCCTTTATCATTTTGAAAAGGATCAGAGATACGGGGAAGACGAAGGCAAAGACCGCTGCAACGCCCAGGGCTTGCACCCCAATTTGAGCGGTGCCGCCATAGAGGAGGCCATCAGACAGCAGGCCGGGGTCGATCGCAGTGCTGCCAAAGAGCCCAACGGCCAGCGTGCCCCAGACGCCGCAAATGCCGTGCACACTGACGGCACCGACAGGGTCGTCCACGCGTAGCTTTTGCTCGAAGAAAAGTACGGCGAACACGGCGATGATACCACCGAGGAGGCCGATAGCCATGGCCCCGATAATACTGACACTGCCGCAGCAGGCTGTGATGCTGACCAGCCCGGCGAGTGCTCCGTTTAAGGTCATCGAGAGGTCGGGTTTGCCAAACTTCACCCAGGTCGTCATGCTGGCGCCGATACAGCCCGTAGCTGCAGCCAACATCGTAAGCATGGCGACGTAGGCCATGTCGTCGACCGCTCCAAGTGTGGAACCGGCATTGAAGCCAAACCAACCCAGGATCAGAATAAAGCAGCCAAGTGTGGCGAGCGGCATGTTGTGACCGGGGATCGGTAGCGGGCGGCCTTCGGAATCAAACTTCCCTTTGCGTGCACCCAGCACGATGGCTCCGGCCAGGCCGGCCCAGGCGCCGACCGAGTGCACCACGGTGGAACCGGCAAAGTCACGCATGCCCATATTGGCCAACCAGCCATCGGCCCAGATCCAGTGACCGACGATAGGGTAGATCAAGGCCGTGATCGCCACCGAGTAAATAATATAGGCTTTGAATTTCGTCCGCTCAGCCATCACCCCGGCGGCGATGGTCGCGGCCGTCGCGGCGAACACGACTTGGAAGAGCCATTCGGCCGCGACCAGGTTGGTGGCGGCCAGGTCGTCGCCAACCATAAGTGCGTCGCCCATGACGAAGAACCCGCTGTCCCAGCCGAAGAACCCGCCGATGCTACTGCCATACATGATCGAGTAGCCCACAATGGTGAAAGCCACGACCCCGAAGCTGAAGTCCAGCATGTTTTTCATCATGATGTTGCAGGCGTTCTTCGCGCGGGTCAGGCCTGTTTCCAGTAGGGCGAAGCCGGCTTGCATGAAGAAGACCAGAACCGCCGCCACCAGATACCAGAGGATATCGCCGGTATTCTGGCTCAAGTAGATGGCGCTATCTGCCGTGGCTTCCCCGGCGAGGGCGATGCCTGGCAGCAGAGCAAGCAGACAGAAGAGGAGGCAGGTTTTCAATCGACTTGTAAGACTCATTTTTTGTTTGATTATGCGTTAGCGGTTTCATTGGAAGGGAAATAGGATTCATCGGCCATGCTCTCCAGCAGGTGTTGGGTAGTGAGGTCACTTTCACCAAAGTTTTTGATGTCGTCGGGTAAAAGAGTCCGGTGCCGACAGAGAGCGAAGGAGTTGCGGAGAATACGCACGAGCTTGGCGTAGGCATATTCGCTGCGGTGCTCGATGAGATAGGCGATTGTTTCGGGTGATAGGCGGCTGACCTGAAGAAAGGGGTGTGCGGCCCGCATCGAAGCGATCAGCATCTGGCAGATCGGGGCGATGTCTTCAGGGCGTTCGGCGAAAGCTGGGACGTGGATCGACTCCGTCAGCGTTCGCAATTTTGGCAACTGCTCAACCACGCCGCTTTGAAAGCAGGCTTCACTTCCTTTTTCGTGAGCCAAAATAAGGCGCATGTGGGGGTTGCGCAAACTCGATAGATACTCGATGAAGTCAATTAGCTCGCTGAGCGAGGATTGATTCAGGCCGTCGACCCGACCGGCATAGGCGATGACGATTGCCTTCTCTTTGTTGGCCTGACGCTCCAGCACCTGCAGGTAGTCGATGCTTAAATGAGGGCCGTCGATCAGCTCAAGAGATAAGCTATCGCCATTATCCAGATAATTCATTTCCCGCGCAATCAGCTCAAACTCGGCCTCTTCGTGACTTTCCAATAAGAGGCTGCATGATTTGGATTTCTTTTGCTTGAGGTCGTGGATCAGTTGGCGGGCAGCCCGACTCTCACTCACGAGATAGCGGGTGTGGACCGGGGTCATGAAAGTGGCACGTTGCTTTGTGCCAGGAAGCGTGCCCAGGGCGCTGGTCAATGTGCGCTTCATCGGGAAGGGCGAACGGGTGGCCAGGCGGTTCGTGCTGCCGGATTGACCAATCGGATTGAGCGCATGCTTGAGCCGTAATTTGGCCCGTTCTGCGTGCGTTGGTAATATAAGCACAGATGAGTAAAGAGCGGCCACTTTTTCAGCTTTGGCTTCTACCCCGGCCCGATAGCACTCAAAGCCGATAATTTTTTCCCCGGCCTGGGCCAAGCGGATTTGCTCCATCGATTCAAGGTCCAGTTCCAGCTCTATATCGATTAAGCAGGTCTCGCTTGTTTCCTGAGTCTGGATGGCTGCCAATAAGCCCTCCAGCGATTCATGGAAGACAGGTCGGAAGCCGAGTTCGCGAAGTAGCAGCGAAAGCTGGCTGCGGGCTTTTCGGTCTCTTGTCAGAATGAGCATAATTTATCTACACCAATGTCGAATGGCTTAATACCGCGTGCCCCGGAATGAACGGGCCGGGCGCGGTCGGGCGACTGTTTGCCCCCTCACGGCCTGGGTTCCCCGTTTTGCCTCCGGTTCAGAATCTGCCGTATCTGAAGCCAGCTTTTCAGATGTGGCTGCCGGCCCTTCTTCCTCTGCCGGCTTCGGTGCTTCCACCTTGAGAGGCTCCGGCACCACAGGAGCATTTACATTCATGCCCAGCAGAGAATCACTCATGCTCGCCCGCATCTCGGAGAGCACTTTCGGGGTGACGTGCTTGAGCACAAGGTTGGTCACCATCCGCAGTGAGACCAAATTTACCGAGGGATCCACCGCTACCAGTAGTAAAATATTTCGACTCCGGCGCAAATAGAGATACTTTTGGGGGAATTTCAGCAGGTAATCATTACAGGCCATGTAGTTTTCATCGACTGCTTCGTAGAGCGCCATGATGCGGCGGGCCAAATCGTCTAGGAAGTCATCCAGAAAGAAGTCCGGCAGTTCGTTGTGCAGCAGCTTTCCTTTTTTGTCGAGGATACAGGCACCTTCCACACCGTGCAGTTCGAGGACGTTTTTGATTATTTTGTCGATCATACTCAATTAGTTAATGAATGCCTCCAGTATTGCATCTGTATTGGAACGGCTACTACAGAGCACACCCAAGCTACTATCCTCCTGGGGTATGCAAATAGCCTTTGTATTGGCACTTTCGATATGAATCTCTTCGATCGAATCCATGCCGAAGGGCTCGCCGATCATGTCGGCGACCTGGCTTATGTAGCCAAGGATGTTTCCAAACACTTCAAGGTCATCGCCCGTGGCATCAATGATGGCCCCATTGGATGCGCAACGAATTGCGCCAATAAAACCCATTGCTTCCAATTCCCCCAAGTCCGATTGATTTAGCATGGCTCATTTAGAGCAGTGCCAATGCCAATCTGTCAGAATGGAAAATCTAAAACGTTTTTTTATAAGTTTTACTCTGGGCGCTTGGTTGGTCAGACTGGTAGCGAGGCCCGGAGTAAAGGCTTTGCCAGCTGGGATCACTTCGTTTCGATGCTTTTTTACCAGCTCCTTGGCAAGGTCAGTGAGGGTGCCCCAAAGAAGAAGTTCCGCTTTAAGAGTAAGCTCTGTCAGAATCCAGATTTGGACAGCAGTGGTATGGTTTCAAATAATACGGTCAGGGAAGACCATCTTGGGCCATCATTCTAGTGGGGCAGGGCTGAGTCAATATCGCGGCTTATTTCCAGCTCTGCTTTTGTTATCGGTGCGGTGCCGAGGTGGCTGACGACGATGCCAGCGGCGCGGTTGGCGAGCTTGGCGGCTTCTTCGAGGGGGAGTCCGGAGGCGAGTGCGGCGGTGAGGACGGCGACGACTGTATCGCCGGCACCGGAGACGTCGAAAACTTCGCGGGCTTCGGTCTGGATGCGGCCGATGGCTTGGCCGTTTTCGCCCAAGAGCATGCCCTCGGCACCCAGGGTGATGACGAGTTTCTCGGGGTTATGGGCCTGGAAGATGGCTGCAATGACGGCATCGTCGTCAAAGTCAGCGTCGGGGCTACTGTCGAAGCCGGCCATTTGCAGTGCCTCTGTCCGGTTGGGAGTCATGAGGGTCATGCCAGCTAGGTTGAGGTGGCGTTTTGGTTTTGGGTCGACGACTAGCAGCGGCGGTTTCGGGCACGACTGGATGGCCTGGCGAACGGCCTGCAGCAGGGCTTCGTTGACCACACCCTTGGCGTAGTCGGAGAAGAGAATGGCATCTGCGGATTGAATCAGCTCGAGGAATTCCGGTGATTGGAGCGCTGCATCCAGAGCATAGGCCGCGGGCTTGGCTTCGCGGTCGATACGGCAGAGTTGCTGGCGCTGGACGACGACGCGGGTTTTGACGATGGTGGTGGCCCCGTCTTTCTGGCTGAGGGGGGAGAGGCGGATGGCACGCTCGGCGAGCACTTTGCGCAGCAGGAGGCTTTCCGGGTCGTCACAGCAGGCACCGAGCAGGGTGGTCGGCACGCCGAGACCGGTCAAATTATTGGCCACGTTGGCTGCGCCGCCGGGGACGTATTGATCGCGCGCGACGGAGACGACGGGCACCGGAGCTTCGGGAGAGATCCGGGTGGCGTCGCCCATGATGTAGTGGTCGAGCATGATGTCGCCGATGACGACAATATTTAATTCGGCGAAGCGGGCGAGGGTGCTGGGTAGATCGAATGCCATGTGGGGTGCTTAGTTCCAGTCTTCGTTTTCCACTAGTTCGAGCCAGGCGTGGAGGATGAATGTATGTAGTTCCTGAATACGCGCGGTATTTTGGCTGGGGATAATAATCGAGTGGTCGGCGATTTCCCGGATGCTCCCGCCGTCTTTACCGGTGAGCAGGATGGTGGTCAGGCCCTTGCTGCGGGCGGCCTGAAATGCGCGGCGAATGTTTTCCGAGTTTCCACTGGTGGAGAAGCCGACGAGGATGTCTTCAGCTCGGCCCAAAGCCTCGATCTGGCGGGCAAAGATTTGATCGAATCCGTAGTCGTTGGCAATACAGGTCAGCACGGAGCTGTCGGTATTGAGTGAGACCGCAGGCAGGGGACGGCGCTCACCGCGGTAGCGACCAACCAGCTCTTCGCACAGGTGCATCGAGTCGGTGGCGCTGCCGCCATTGCCGCAGGCATAGACGGTCCGGCCCGCGTGCAGTCGCTCGACCATGAGTTGCCCGGTGGCTTCAATCCGGGGCAGGAGCGGTGCGAGCGCATCGACGCACTGTTTGAGTGCTTGGTAATCTTTTTGGACGTGGGACATATTTTAGATAGAACCGGCCTGGATGATTTTATCGATCATTTTCGTGGTGCTAAAGCCTTCGAGGAAGGGGAGGAATTCAATGGTGGTGCCGACGGCTTCAAACGCGGCACGCTCGCCCTGGTGGAGGGTTTCGAGGGTGTAGTCGCCCGCCTTGGTGTAGAGGTCGGGCTGGAGTGCTTCGATTTCGGTGATGAGGCGCGGGTTGTGAAAGATGACGACACGATCGACACAGGCCAGCGCAGCCAGGCAAAAGGCCCGCTGAGTCTCGGATGTGATGGGGCGGGTGGGGCCCTTGAGCGCCCGAACGCTGGCATCGCTATTGATCAGGACCCACAACTGGTCGCCCAGTTTGCGGGAGGCTTGCAGGTAGCTGATGTGGCCGGCATGGAGCAAGTCGAAGCAACCGTTGGTCATGACCATGCTTTGTCCGGACTGGCGGAGTTTTTGACGCTCGGCGACGGCTGCTGGCAAGCTCAGGAGTTTCTCGTTTGGTAAATGCACGGGGTTTCTGTTCTATTCGATGGTGCGGACAAAGGGATACGTGTGTAACTTTCGATCATTGGTGATCAAAGACAAATCAAGAATTCTGGCCGTGGCCACAATGATCCGGTCGCAGGGGTCTTGATGGAATTCGCCAGGCAGGCTGTAGGCTTCGCTGATTGTAGGGTAGTCTATATCTTTAATTCTAATGCCGTTTTGTGTCGTATGCTGGTCGAACCAGTTTTTCCAATGCTGACTCAGGTCGATACGTCCTCGATCTGTCAGGCATGCGATTTCAGCGCAAGAGATGGCTGAGATGTAAACCTGAGACGCTTGCTCGAGTGCCGTCCGTTGCTTAGTCGAAAAGCGTTTTGACTCGGATACCAGCCAAATGAGAGCACAGGTGTCGAGCAAAAGCCCCTTCATTGTAGGCACTCCCAATCCTCTGTAGGAATGGCAGGTTCGGTCAGATCACAGAAGATCTGAACTGAGCCGGGAGCAGAATCAAACTGAATCCGGTTTTTTGGCTCTTCGGGGATCCCTGTTATCTGCGCAACTGCCTTGCCATGCTTGCGGATGATTACAGTTTCCCCCGCCTGTGCCTGAGACAGGCAGCGGCTGAACTGATCCTTCGCTTCGGCAACGCTTAATTCCATTATTTTAAAATGGCCATATTTATGGCCAATGTCAAGGGTGTTTTATTTACTGACCGAGACGTTTCCCCGCCACGAGGTAATTTTGGACATAGTCTTTGACGGCTTCCGGCAAGCTGTAGCCTTCGGCGGTGTAGCCGGTGGCGCGGAGTTTGTCGGTATTGGCACAGGTGTAGTATTGGTATTTCCCTTTCAACTGTTCGGGCATTTCGATGTAGCGAATGTTGGGCTCCATATCCAGGGCAGTGAAGATGGCCTGGGCCAGAGTATTCCAGGTGTTGGCCTGGCCGCTGCCGAGATTGAAGAGGCCATTCGCGCCGGGGGTATTCCCGAGGTGGAGGGTCATGGCTACGGCGTCTTTTACGTAGAGGAAATCGCGCATCTGATTACCATCGGTATAGTCGGGGTGGTAGCTTTTGAAGAGGCCGATCTCGCCGGTCGCTTGAATCTGTTCGTAGGATTTGGCCACCAGGCTGCGCATGTCGCCCTTGTGCGCTTCGTTGGGGCCGAAGACGTTGAAATATTTCAGGCCGACAATCTGGTCGAGCCAACCCATGCGCTGCGCATAGCAATCGAACATATGCTTGGAGTAGCCATACATGTTGAGCGGGCAGAGCGAGTGCAGATCCTCCAGGGTGTCGTCCATACCAGTGCTGCCGTCGCCATAGGTGGCGGCGCTGGAGGCGTAAACGAAACGGATGCCGCGTTCGATGGCGATTGAGGCGAGTGTTTTGGTGAATTCGTAATTGTTATGGATCAGGTAGCTGGCGTCTTTTTCCGTGGTGGCGGAGCAAGCCCCGAGGTGGTAGATAGCGGCGAACTGGTCGAAATACTCCGGGGCTTCCTCGGCTAGCATCAGCAGGTCATCCGCCTCCAGGTAATCGGCATAGCGGAGTGGGACGAGGTTTTTCCATTTTTCATCCTGACCGAGTAGATCCGAGACCACGATGTCGCTGTGGCCGGATTCATTGAGGGCGTGGATCAGGGCGCTGCCGATAAAGCCGGCGCCGCCGGTGACGAGTGTTTTTTGACCTAGGTTCATCTTCGAATGGGATGTCGTGTGTTTTTTGTATGCTGTTAAGGTTCATACTTCCGTCAAGCGACCAATCTTTAAGGGAGTATTTCAGCCGAAGCTCGCGCGTTGAAGAGATTCATTAGCAATAACCATCCTATTTCGTTAGAGCTAAACGAAATAGGATGGTTATTGACTTTTATGAGTGAGCCTGCGAATATAAATTACATGGTTATTCGAAATTGGAGTTCTAAGGGAGCACGTTTACTAAACAACTTTCCTGCATTGGTTGTGCTTGGAGCGCGTCAAGTCGGGAAGAGTACTTTTGCGCGACAACTGGGAGCAGACTGGCTTTATCTTGACTTGGAGAATCCGTTAGACGCCGAACGCATTCTCAATAATCCGGAACTCTTTTTTATGGATCATCCGCGACACGTCATACTGGATGAAGTTCAAGCCCATCCAGAGATTTTTAAAATTTTGAGAGGTGTCATTGATAAGGATAGATCTCAGCGGGGGCGTTTTATCATAACGGGTTCGGCTAGCTTTGAGTTGATTGCTCAAGTGAGTGAATCCTTGGCCGGGAGGGTTGCCATTATGGAAATGCACCCGCTTGCGCAGAACGAGTTGAAGGAGAAGCCACGCGCCGCTTTTTTTGATATATTTGAAAACCCTTTATCCGAGGTTGCAGGAGAACGCCTCCTTTCTCTGAAGTCAGGACTGGATAATTCTGGGTCTTTCAAATCCCGCGAGGCGATGCTTTGGGGTGGCTATCCGGAGCCTGCGCTTCGCAGAGATTCAGAGTTTCGCATCGATTGGTATGAAAATTATTTTTTGACCTATATCCAGAGGGATATCCTGGCACTCTTCCCGAAGTTGGATCTAATCAAATACCGTCGGGTCATTCAGATGTTATCCCATCTCTCTCATTCAATCATCAATCGCTCGGAGATCGCTCGTTCGATTGAAGCAAGTGAAAAATCAGTGCGAGACTATTTGGAAATTATAGAGGGCACTTATTTTTGGAGGAGTTTGCCTGCATTTCAGACGGCCAAAATAAAGACAACGGTTAAAATGCCCAAAGGACATTTTCGTGATACCGGGCTTTGTTGTTTTTTGCAAAATTTGCATTCCGCCAGTGAGCTCGAAACCTACCCACGATTAGGAAACCTATTTGAAGGGTTTGTTGTCGAAGAAATCATCCGTGGCGTGGAGGCCAGCAGGGCAAGGCGCTTGCAATACTCGCATTTTCGGACGAAGGCAGGCGGAGAAATTGACCTCATATTGGAAGGAAGTTTTGGAATGTTGCCAATTGAGGTCAAATATGGTTCTAACACCCCGAGGACAGAACTTCGAGCCATGCAAAACTTGATGGAAATCCATGGATTACCGCTAGGTTTGGTTATTAATCATAGTCCACGCCCCAGCAGGATTACGGAAAAAATTTTTCAAATACCAGCATCTTGCTTATTTTTTTGAAACCAGCGGGCAAATTTCAAGGCATAATTTGAGCCAAGCAACCCGCGAAGTCAGGGCAGATTCGATAGCATCCTCCTGTGATTGTTCCTGCTGCATGGGCCTCGGGCAGTGCCGGCTTGCCGCAGGCTACGGCCCAGGCGCGGGCGCCGGCATTCCAGGCGGTCTCCAGATCGACCAGGGTATCGCCAACCATATGGCATTCAGTGGGCGCGAGGTCCAGATGTTGACAGGCTGCTTGAATAAAGCGGGGGGAGGGCTTGCGGTAGCCGCCCGCTGTCTCCGGGGCTTCGGGGGCGATGCACCAGCCCGCGATCTGGGTGGGCTCGATCTCCAGCAGCTCAAAGAGCCGTGCTTGACAGGCATAGACCCGCTCGATGGGGAAGTAGCCCCGGCCCACTCCGGACTGGTTGGTCAAGATGAAGAAGGGGATCTTCGCCTCGATTAAGCGTTGCACGCCCGCTTTGACTCCGGGCAGCAGTTCGATTTTTGCCGGATCGTCAATATAGTCCACATGCCGGATGAGGGTGCCATCGCGGTCGGCGAAGATGGCCGTGGGCGGGCAGGTTTGCTGGTAGGCTGGGTTTAGCCAAATAGTTTTCTTTGTCATTGAGGCGTTATCTAGAGTTATGACGGCGGCATTGTCAGTCTTGACTTGAATTATCGAGGCGAAAGTTTGGCAATGGAACATTACTTAGGCCTCATGCTGCTGATTCCGCCACTTTCGACCACTCTAATTTTTCTCTTCCTGTATGCCTGAAACTCAACGTCCAATCGAGTGCCCGTTACCCGTCCGCTCGGCGAAGACGAAAGCCAAGTTCGTTAATTTGTCTCCGCCGGGTCGTTTGGATATGGAGTTTTTGCTGGAGGCGGCCAAAGGTCTACGCTTCGGGCTGAACGGCAATCAAACGCCCTGCAATCGCACGAGCGGTAGACGGGAGCTCGCCGACACCTTCATCGGGGTGTGTCTGGCCGCGCCCAGAGATCTTGAGGCGACCCAGGCAACCATGGCATTGTTGGAAGAGCTCGGAGTCAAATCCGTGCGGATTGATTTCTCTGAAGCCTCCACGATGGAATCTCTGCTGCCTTTGTTGCGAGCTTTGAACGAGGCCCGGATCGCTGTGCTCCTGCACCTGGTGCAAGCCTTGGAGCAGGCGCGGCAAATGCCCGCGCAAGCGGCGGTGGAGGCGTGGGGCCACTTTGTCCAGGAGAGCCTGGCCCAGGCATCGGGACTGATCGAAGCCGTTGAGATTGGGACAACGATCAATCGTGCAAAGTGGTCGGGTTACAGCCTGGAGGGCTTTCTCGCGGCTTGGGCAGCGGCCTTTCCTTTGGTCAAGGAAAGCGGCTTGCTGCTGGTCGGCCCGAATGTGACGGACTTCGAGCCGCAGTATAATGCGGGTGTGCTCGGGATGCTCAAGCGGCGAGGGCTTTTACCTGAGATTCATTCGAACAATATGTTTGCCGAGCGGGCAATTGAGCCGGAGGCACTGGATCGAAAGATCCTGGGTGAGTCGATGAAAGGCTTGCACGGCTATGATTTGATTAAAAAGCTGCGGCTGGTCGCTGCCATCGGGCGGCGTAACGGGATCCAGCGGAACTGGTCAAGCTGTGCCTTTTGGACCCTGCCGCGCATTGAGCGTATTTTAGCGTCCCCGGAGGAACAGATGGCCGACTATTTGGTGCGCTATTTTGTGCTTTGCGCCTCGGAAGGGACCTTTGAGCGCTTCTACTGGGGGCCCCTGGTGAGTCAGCGGGAGGGCTTACTGGACGATGGTATGGGCCTGCCCGAAGATCGTACCGTTCGGGATGTGGTGGCCGACTACCGGGAAATGCCCGGAGCGCCTGGTGAGTGGCGTCGCCGTGCCGCCTTTTATGCATTCAAGATGCTTCACCGTCAGCTGTCAGGAGCGGGCTATGTCGGGCGGCTTTGCGGGCGGAAGGGCCTGGAGGTGCACGCCTTTAACCAAGGGGAGGCACACTTTCATGTCGTCTGGACCAAAAACGGTAGCTTGGCCTGTGCCGCTGAAGTGTATGCGAAAGCGAGCCTGGGTTCGATCCGTGCGGTCTATAGCCGTGATGGTGAGCTGCTGCCCGGGGTGCCGAAATTCTTCAGCGAATCCCCCGTCTATCTGTGCTGGGAGCCGGGGACAGCCATCGCGATCCAGCCTGCAGCCAAGCTCATGCCGCAGGTGGTAGCGGCCCGTGCACAGGACGGCTTCCGCTACTACGACTATCAGACGGAAACCTGGCGTGGGCTGGTCTATGCGCGATCCGGTGATGAGGCCGATCGCTTAATTGCCGCGTTGAAACCGGACTCGCTGGGTACCGCTCCGGCGGACCGGATACTACGCGATGCACGCAATGCGATTTGGACGGTGGAGCATCCGCTCGCTCCCGGCCAATCGCTGGTGGTGAAGAAGCCGGTTCGGGTTGCCTGGCACAAACGTATTTTGGATCGAACAAAGCCCTCCAAAGCAGTGCGCAGTTGGAACGGCACGAGTCAGCTAATGCGGCGTGGCATCGAAACGCCCAAGGTAGTGGCCTACTTTGAGCATCGCGATCCGAAGCGGGTCCTGGACAACTGGTTTATCTGTGAGCATGCCCAGACACGGCTGAGTGTACGCCGATTCTTTATTGCCTATGCCAAAGGTGAAGAAAGGGTGGAGGGCTTTAGTTTTGAAGCATTTGCTTCTGAGCTGGTGGATTTTATCCGCACAGTTCATTCACGCGGCGTTTACTTCCGGGATCTTTCCGGGGGCAACGTACTGGTGCGAATCGAAGCTGACAATCGGCTGGTCTTTTCACTCATCGACACGGCGCGGGCACGTTTCGCCAACCAGCGTTTCAGCCGCAGTCAACGTGTGGCCGATTTGAAACGGCTCGCCCACAAGCTGGACCCGGAACGGCAAGCCTATTTCATGACTGCGTATCTGGAGAAAGAAAAGGCAGCCTTCACGGCATGGCAAAGGCTAAGTTTCAAGCTATATGCCTTCAAAGCCTCGCTCAAGCGGATGAAACGGAAGGCGCGCAAGGCCTTTGGCTAGTAATTGATCGCGGCCTGGCGCTGTTGCATCTTCAAAAGGGGTGTTTATTTCCGACTGACCGTTTACACCTTGACTAGTCACATCAAATGCAGTTGCATCTGATGTATGCGAACTACATTGGAAATTGATGCCGATGTCCTACAAGCGGCTAAAGATCTGGCTGCTTTGGAAAATACAACAACTGGCAGGATTATCACCCGCTTGGCACGGCGTGGCCTTTGCCCTGAGCCGCACACACAGCAGACAGTGCGCAATGGTATCGAAATGCTGCCTCGGCGCGATGAGTTGATCACACTCAATCACGTCCAGTCGATCTTGGACGAAGAAGGCATTTGATGCGGGCACTGCTTGATATCAATGTCTTGATCGCACTTTTCGATGCTGATCACATTTTCAACGACCGGGCGCACAGTTGGTTGGAGGCTCAATCCAGTGCGGGAATAGCAAGCTGTCCTCTCGTGGAAAACGGTTTGATTCGTATTCTTTCCAACCCCAACTACAGTAAAAAGATTCGTCTAACTCCCCCGGATATTATTCGTCGCTTGGATGGCTTTATAGCCAGGCAAGACCATTGTTTAATTGAGGACTCAATCAGTTTAACCAATCAAGGGCTATTTGATCTCCAGCATATCCTTGGTTCGAAACAGATCACTGACATCTACCTGCTGGCTTTGGCAGCCAAGCACGGTTTGAAACTCGCGACTTTCGATGCAAACATCAATCTAAAGGCCGTAAAAAATGCCACAGCAGCCAATCTGGAAATTTTGTAATAGCGACAGCATACCAGTGGCGTCGATCTTTTGTTTATTCCCGAATGAGGCTTCGCCTTGACAAATGCAGAAAGCACCCATACGAGTGTGGGTATGAGTTCGAAGAATATCTCGATTGCGGCAGATGCCTATGCGCGTTTGCGCCGTGCGAGGAAGCATCCAGGGGAATCCTTCTCGCAAGTCATACGGCGGGGAAAGTGGGATACGGATGCGCCCACCGCTCAAGCCTGGCTCTCAAACATGGACAATGTGCCACTGGTGGAAGAATCTGTCCTGGAGGCTTTGGAGCATGACCAGCAAAATGACGCAGCGCCTAAAGATAAATGGACATCTTAATGGTCGATACTTGTTTTCTGATTGATTATCAGAGAGAAGCGAGAGCGCAGCGGCATGGGGCGGTGGCCGCTTTTTTGAAAGTACATGCGCAAGCACGTTTGCAAATTTCGGCAATTGCCTGGGGTGAGTTTTTAACCGGTTTTAGTGATGAAGCCCACCCATTTATCGCTTTCGCCCGCGACCGTCTCGATCTATTGGAGCTGACGGCTGACGTTGCTGGCGTCTATCGCAGGCAGTTTCGCTGGCTTAAAGCTTCGGGGAATCTGATTGGTGCGAATGACCTTTGGATCGGATGCCACGCACTGGCGCGCGGCGTTCCTATTGTCTCGCGTAATCACTGCGATTTTGAGCGCATCCCCGAATTGGTCGTGCAAACTTATTAACCCTCCAAAATGAAAAGCTTGAAAGACAGTACTGATGCTGCCGGGTCGAATGTTGTCCAACTTGAAATTGTAGATACCTACAATGCGGCATGGAGTGGGCCGGTTGAGCTGGCTTTGCAGCAGTCACTGCGCTATTTGAAGGGGCGTCGTGAGGTTTGGTTGGCTCGGGATGCTGCATCCGGTCAATTGCTTGTGGCTAAGTGCTTCATTTCCGGGAAAAAGCAGCAGAGAGAGTTTAAGCGTGAGGTGGATGGATTGGTCCGGCTGGCCGAGCGCTCGATAGCGTGCCCAAAATTGCTGTGCACTGCTGCGGACGGTCTGGGTGGATTATGGGTGATCACCGAGTTTATTGAGCAGTCGATAGAGCTCTCTGCGCTACTGTTGAGGCGAAGCACAAATGTGAGTTCAGCTGAAATGTCGCAAGCAATGCGTTCTCTCATCAAAGTACTTTTCCAGCATTGGGATTCCGGCGTCTATCAAACCGATGCGCATCTTCGAAATTTTTTATGGGCTAAACAATCGATTTATACCATCGATGCGGGTTCGATTCGTTTCACTCGGGGAACTCGATCCGCCTCATGGCGTGTCCGCAGAATGGCGGCCATGTTGGGTAAGTCCGCCGAGTCTTTCCGCAGCCGATTCCTACAATCAGCCTTCGAAGTCTGCGATGAGTTGGGCGACTTTCAATTGCTGCGCAAACTGAAGAGTGCACGCTTTCGTACACTGCTTGCCCGGGAAGAAGCAAAGAACCTGCGTCGCCTATTGAAGAAGAGCCAGCGCGACTGTTCGCAGTATCAAAAGACACGACAGGGGCAGCACACATTGATTTACCAGCGCCAATTGGACCCGGAGCTGATCTCACAGCTAAAAACCGCTCCGGATCATCTGATGGATCTAGGGCATAGGTTAAAGAATGGCAATACCTGCACTGTTCAGCAAATCGAGTGGGCGGGGCAAAAGATCGTGATCAAACGGTATAATCCAAAGCCGTTTTTCTATCGACTGCGGCATCGTTTTCACCTGAGTCGGGCGATGCGCAGCTGGGCTAATGGCATAGCACTCAATCACCTTGAAATCTCTACGCCTAAGCCATTGGCGATCGTCGAAGAGCGTGAATTCGGACTTCTTAAGCGGGCTTATTTTCTAATGGAAAGCTGTGAAGGACAAAGTTTAAGCGAATATCTGGCTTCAGCTATCAACAATCAGGAGGATACAGAACGAGTGATTGCCCAATTGGCCACGATTTTTGGGCGATTCAAAGATGTTCGAGCCATCCACGGCGATTTTAAAGCTAGCAATATTTTGGTCGATGAATCGAATCTATGCATAATCGATACCGACGGAATGAAATTTTTAGTGAATAGAGCTCGTTTCCAAAAAGACTTTAAGTCTGATTTTGATCGTTTACTATCAAATTGGGAAGATGCCTCGCCAGTAAGGCATGAAATAAAAAACCGGCTGAAAGAAATCTTTGAATGAATAAACGGCCTCAGTAATTGCGCAAAATCAAATTTAATCGTGAAGGAACCTCTAATAAAAATGCCGGAAGATGCTACTTCGACGCAGGTAATTTATGTGCAAAACTCTGTGCATTTAGCGGGTGCACAAAAATCATTGTCACGGATATTATCCTCTCCGGAAATTCAGAAATTAGCCCCGATTCTTGTCACCAGTAAGGAAGGGTGGTTGACGACCTACGCGCGCACTTTTGGTATTCAGGTTTTCTCGCCACATTTCCCGAAGTCCAGAAGCCTGCCTGGAAGGCTTTTTGCGAATCGATTGTTTGGTAAAAACCTCGCGGGTAAGCTCAATAACTATCTTGTTAGTGAGGCAAGATTGATCGTCCATGCAAATGACCATCCAGACAGTATTTTAGGATACCGTCTGGCACAATCACTCGATGCTAAATCAGTGCTTACTTTGCGGACACCAGGCATGACAAAGCGTGATTTTTTTAAGTACGGATGTGATCGGCACGATGTAATTATTTCTGTAGGAGATGCGCTTTTTGAGAGTGCACAAGAGTGGTTCCCGGCAGGTAACCATATGAAAGTTTACAATGGAGTGCTTCCTGACGAATTCTATTCTTCAGTGCCGATTAAGCCTGGTGAATCAATTGAAAAGGTTTTGGTGCTTGGCTCTACCAGCCCTCGAAAAGGTTGGCAGGATCTCGTTGAAGCTCTTTTGATTATAGAAAAATCGGGTGAAATAGAAAGTTTTCCACAAATTGTATTTTTGGGAGATCAATACGGCAAAGACCCCAAGGAACTTTTTTCGACTGATCGACTTAAAAAGTTCAAACTCCTATTTTTAGATCCGGTTGAAAATTACGCAGAAACCATCAGGTCTTTTCCTTTGGTAATTCATCCTTCCAGGAGCGAAAGCTTTGGAATGTCTGTGTTGGAAACAGTGGCGGCTGGAACTCCTATTTTGGCCGCAGCTACTGGGATGATTCCTGAGTTTATAAAAAACAAAAATTTCTTATATCCACCGGGGGAAACGGATTATTTAGCCAAATCAATGATCCGCCTGTTAAAGCAGGACCAGGCAAGTATTATGGCTGATTTCGAGCTTGAGCAAATCCATGCCAAGATAAAGCGAGACTTCTCTACAAATAAGACTGTAGAGCTCTTAGTCAATGCATACACGAGCATTCCATAGGCTCCGATTTTTTAATTTATCAACGCATCCAGAGCGGGAGGTGCTTGTGTCTTGCAATTAATATTTCCGATGGTGAGATTTTGTTAAGTATGAGAAAAATAAATGGTTTTTTAGGGTTAAAGCGCGCATCACGCCATTTATGGAATCGATTTTCATACGCACAGCTTCCCACTCCCGAGAAAGCGATTTTCGTGAACCCGTCTGAGATAAATGTAGTAAATAAAAAGTTTTCGACTAAGGATGGTTTGGGGCAAATTGTTTCTGGAAACTGGGATTTATTAGAGTTAGTGCCGATTACTGATAAGAATACATTTGTGGGGTTAAATCAAAGGTTTGTCCAGGGATTGGAGTGGAGCCAAACTGCTTATTTTGAATACGCTCGAAATAAGATCGAAGAAAAGGGGCATTGGTGGGGCTACGAAACATTAGAGCAATTCCTGGAAATTCGCTGTGCTTACGTTGATGGCTTGTATCACTCCATTGAATCTAAAGGATATTTGTCAAACGAGGAAAACGGGCATACCGCTCCGGACATGGATCATCGAATGGGGAGCAAACGGCAGAGGCACTCACTGGAACCTCTGGTCTTGATTGATAGAAATGGTGATTTTCAATTGCGCGACGGTGTGCATCGAGTCACTTTAGCCCGGATTTTGAACATAGAAAAAATCCCTGTCCATGTTTTAGCAAGGCACTCCACTTGGGTTCGGGCGCGAGATAAATTTTTGTCGGGGGTGAAATCATCCATTTGCAATAAGGACAAGCTTACAATGCATAACCACCCGGATATATCGGAATCTTGAAATTATACGTATTTAAATAGATGGATGCGGAAAATCTAAAAAAACTGATCGATTGTTCGAATTCTTGTATCGACGGGATTTCCCGATCCGGCTTGAAGGTTGAATTACTGCGCCCCAAGTTTATCAACGGATTGGATTCGTATGTTGCCGGTGATTATGATTTTATTGCCCTAAAAGATGATTTCTGCTCAATACTAAAACTAATTTTTTCTATCTGTAAGGAAAAAGGTGTCCATTTCAAGCTGATCAAACGCAAATACCGGAAATGGCAGGTGGAGTTTTTCATGGATTCCGGCCTCGAGCGAATCGTTTATGAGTTTTGGTTTTCCATCGAAATGTCGTATTTCGTGGGTGATTCCACCAAGTTTGGGGTCCTTCCCGCATCCCAACTGTTCGGGAACCCACAATTTTCTGTTAATAAGAACTCAATTCTAGCCTGTGTTTTTATCACTCATTTGTTTTTCAAAAAACGAGACTTAACGACTCCTGAGAATACATTTCGATCCAAATGGTTTTTAAGTGAGATTAATGGAGATGATGTGTTTGGTCGTGCTGTGATATCACTTTTGATGGAGTTGAGTGACGATCAGATTTCTGCCCGTGACGCATGTCGTCTTGCTTTGCTTCGACTAGCAGAGCTTGGGTTTTGCCCTGCTTCAGTTGGCTTGGCAGCAGAATTTTACCGCAAGAAGTCTTCCAGGATTTCCCGGAGTATTCGATCCAGAAACATTTTGCCAGTGATAGGAGCTGACGGCTCGGGGAAAGGCACGATAACCGATGTTGTTTTGTCGAACAATCCTGATCTTTTTTTGAAATACCGTTATAAAAGACTATTTCGTCGTAATTTCTTTTATAAAAAGATCGTGAAGTGGTTTTCCGGTGACCGGATAGCTAAAAATCTGGCGGACGAGAAGATTTCTAATCTGATCCTCGTTTTCTCGTTACTGAATTGGTATTTCTTTCGTTTATTTAATTTTAGAAAGAAAATAGTAATGGATCGTTTTTTTGTCGACTACCTTGGGCGAGGAATTCGTCTGGGGACTGATTTCCCTCATCCTGGAAAAATCAGGTTTTACAGACTCTTTAATGCTTTGATACCCACAACTTGCGGATTGTTTTTTTTCAACTGTAAAACTCCTACCTTATTGGATAGAAAAAAAGAGCTTTCGGAAGAATCAATACTTTTCCTGGAAGATCTTTATTGTGAATTTATTTACTCAAAGCCATTTGATTGGGTGGTATTTTTATCGACTGAAAATGAAGTGGAATCAGTTGCTTCCGCCTTCTCTGCCGAATTCAATGGTAATCGTTAGCTTAGCCGCCTCTGGTGTACTGTTTTGGGGTGCCGCTGACCTAAATCTATAATTTGCGTTTAAACAGTATGGATTGTATCAAAGTTATCGTTGCAGAGCTTATGCTTAATCTGAAGGACTGCCGGGATTTTCTGAATGCCCAGTATTTTTGCAATCGCAAGTCGATGCCTGCCTCCTTCACAGCGTATGAAATTGCCATTTCGATCTGCTGCCACCGAGATTAAATCCGGGAAACAGGTATTTTGAATTTTTCTCCGTGGGCTTGGCTTTAGGTCAATCTGATAGCCTGATTGCTGCATACTCTGATAAAGCGCATCAATCGATTGACAGTGTTGGTGCAGATCACTGACTGCCTGGCATCCATTCCATGTCCTTCGGCCGCGTTCAATGTCGCGAATGGATCGTTTGAATTGAACAGTATCTTCCCATTCTGCGCCTTCACAAAAACGCTGACGGATGGAGCGGAAAATCCGTTTTCCTTCAAATTTTTCAACCATGGAGTCCCAGCCACCACGCCCAACGCCGACAACTGCATCACTGCCAACAACCGAAAACGGAAATTTCTCATTGAACATAATACGATCAACTTCCGCAGAAATAATGCAGAAACTGGCTTTATCGAATTCCTGAAATTGCCAGTAGTGATGACAAAGGTGTTGGTGTAGCCGGTTCAATCGATACCGGTAAGCAAGCTTGATGATCGATGAAAGGGCTGGAGAGTCATGTAGCGCGGGCATGATGTGTGTGAGAAGTAGAAATTAAAGCCCGGTTCGCAAGTGTATTTAAGTCGAGGCTAATGGGTCTGGCGAATTGGCATTTTGGCCGGAGGGTAGGAGCAATCCATCACGCCGGGCGTTTTTTAAGAAGCCGTTCTTTTGAGGCGACCAGATGCTCTATTCGTTGGCATACTTTATCCCAGAGCTGGGGATGGGTGTTGTTGCTGGAGTAGTTGTTGATGAAGAGTTGT
>REBV01000236.1 GCA_007692545.1 Puniceicoccaceae bacterium | reverse complement strand
CCTACGACCCATCCGACGAAATCCTCGATGAAGAGCCTCCCTTTTAGGTCAGAAGTCTTTTCCCTACTTTTATGAAGCGCATCGCCATCATCAACGGCCCGAATCTGGACCGACTCGGATCACGTGAGCCGAAGATTTATGGCGACCAGACGCTGACCGATCTGGAAAACCTGCTGACTGAAGAGGCCGCCTCGTTGGGCATTGAGGTGCAATTCTACCAGAGTAACCACGAAGGCTTCATCATCGATGAAATTGGCGAATACGCCGACTCCGAAGTGTTTGGTCTGATCCTGAATCCCGGCGCACTCACCCACACCAGCCTCGCCCTTCGCGATGCTATAGCAGGCAGTGACTTACCCACAGTTGAGGTCCATATTAGTAACATCTACCGCCGCGAAGCGATTCGCCAGCATTCCATGACAGCACCCACCTGTATCGGTGTCATCTCCGGCCTGGGCTTCGAGGGTTATGTTGCCGCTCTCCGCTACTTGGCCAATATGGATTAGCAGCATTTAAGAACTTTACCAAAACTCGCAGGCACCCGCCTGGGAATCAACCAAACAAAAGAAAACATCATGGCAGACGAACCCAAGGGACTCAATAAACCCGTAAAACTTAAATCAGAGCTGGCTTCATTTCTCGGAGCCACTGAGCTACCACGCACAGAGATCACCAAAAAACTCTGGGACTATATCAAAGGCGAAGGCCTCCAAACCAAGACTGAAAACGGTGCCCCTGAGAACGCAGGTAAATTCATCGTAGCCAATGCAAAGTTGCTGCCAATCTTTCGCAACACTTACTCAACCAGCAAATCCGGCAAAGTGACCGACCTGCGCAACCTGCAAGAAGGCCAAACCATCAATATGATGCAAATGGCTGCTGTTGTCGGCGCAAACGTCGAATAAGCAAGCCCGGTTGCCCGGTATATACAAGGGCGTTACCGACTCAAGCGAACTCGAGTAAGTGCCAAGCCAACCGAACCATTCAAGAAAAGTTCGGTTGGTAGGCGTCATGCAAACGTATAAGGCCAAGGCACTTGTTTTGCTCCCTGTCGACGACAGGGAGAACCGAGATCTGTGAGGGGCGGTCCTCCATCATGCGGACCGCTTCTCCCAGGCTCATTTCCGGGAAAGTGGCGATCGGCGAAGGCGTCATGCAGTCACCAACCCGCTTTTCCAGAATATCCCCTTCGGTTGAAAGTATCCGCCGGATATCTCCATCTGTGATGATGCCCTGTAAAACACCATCCTTTGAAAGGATACAGGCCGCACCCAGCGGATGCCGTGTCATCTGAATCACAACCTCCCGCAGCGTGGCCTCTTTCAGGACACAAGCCACTCCGCCGATCGGATGCATCACTTCACCGACAGTCATCAACAAATTGCGCCCAAGCTGGCCACCGGGGTGAAAAGTGGCAAATTCCTCTGCCGTAAAGTTACGTGCCTCAGCTAGAGCGGCCGCAAGTGCATCTCCGATCGCCAAGCTCACTGTGGAACTGGAAGTCGGCATCAAATTCAGTGGGTCCGCCTCTTTCATGACACTGGCGTCGATCACCACATCCGCCGCCTCGGCAATGGGTGAATCAACCTTCCCAACAATCGCGATGATGGGCGACTGAAAGCGTTTAAAAAACGGGATCAAGCGCAGCACCTCCTCAGTGCTCCCACTTTTGGAAAGTAAAATCGTGGGATCCCCCGGCTGATAGACCCCCAGATCTCCATGAATCGCCTCCGCCGCGTGCAAAAAAACAGCAGGCGTTCCGCTGCTGGAGAAACTCGCCGCCAGCTTCGCTCCGATGTGGCCGGATTTGCCGATCCCGCAAACCACCAATTTACTGGAGGCTGCCAATATTATTTCAACTGCCTGGGTGAACGAATTGCCCAGACGCGCAGCAGCCATCTCGATGGCCGCTGCTTCAGCACGCATAACATCCCGACCGGTCGCTAAACTATCCACAATAGACGTCGTTTGCACTCGGAGAGGCAGCTATTTGGGAAAACTCTCTAGTAGTCTTTGAGCGTGACCAAGCCCCAAAGCAGTGTCGTTTTTGTGCCAGTAAAATTCTTACGAGAGTAGAGTTCGTCGGTGCTGACCGCAAATGTCGCAGGACTTGTTGCCTGATAACTATCCTTCTCGACTTTGGCTATACCCAGCAAATGTGCCTCATTAGGGGCCATTTGAGCGGTGCCACCGTCACAGCCAGCCAAGACCAGACCGCTGATGGAAATAGAAAGAATAAGAAGTAGTTTTTGATACATTGTGGTTTTTGTTTCGGGGTTTAAATTAATTCTATGCAAATAGTGCTCCCGAATTGAATGAAAGCAAGCGGTTTTTTGAATTGATTGCCCAGAATCGGCAAGAAGTTTATTCATCTTCGTGACCAAGCACGTCGTCGGCAATCTCCATATTATGATGAACAGCCTTAACGTCTTCGAGGTCATCCAGTTTTTCGATCAGGTGCAGGACCTTGCGCGCGGTATCCTTATCTTCCACAGGCACCAGGATGTTGGGCAGATACGCCAGCTCCGAAGACTCAGTTTCAATCGCCCGCTCACTCAAGGCCTGAGAGAGCGAATCATACTCCGACAAGGGGCAAATTACCTCGTAGTGCGTCGCTTCGCTTCTAATGTCTTCTGCCCCGGCTTCGAGCGCCAAATCCATCAGGGCCTCCTCCTCTATTTTCGCAGCATCGACGATGAACTGCCCCTTCCGGTCAAACTGAAAAGCAACCGCTCCCACACCCGCCAAATTACCACCGTTTTTGCTCATCGTGCTACGGACCTCTGAGGCCGAGCGATTTTTATTATCCGTCGTAATCTCGACAATGATGCCGACGCCCCCCGCGCCATAGCCCTCGTAGAGGAGCTCCTCGTAGGTCACACCGGGCAACTCACCCGTGCCCTTTTTGATCGCACGGTCAATATTGTCCGCCGGCATATTTTGCGCCTTAGCCTTCGCGATCACTGTCCGTAGCCGTGGATTAAATTCGGGGTCTCCCCCACCATCGCGCGCCGCCAGTGTTATGTCCTTGCTCAGGACGGAGAATATTTTACCGCGCTTGGCGTCGGCTGCGCCCTTGGCGCGCTTGATGGTGGCCCATTTACTATGTCCGGACATGGTCTATGTTTTTCTGAGTTGGGATGTTGTTTGACTCTTCGCTCAAAGCTCGCGCAGTCTTCGCTTGCTGGAATGCGATTAACTCGTAGAGGTTGCCAACCAAAAAACGAAGATCAAGCAAAGATTAAAGGTCCCCATTCCCGGGTTACTTGATCCAGATTTGCTTGGCGTTGGTAAACTCGCGAATGCCGTGGGGCCCAAGCTCCCGGCCAATACCAGATCGCTTCGTTCCCCCACTCGGTAGCCGCGGGTCCGTTTTTACAATACCATTGATCGAGACCTGTCCCGCCTCGATTTCATTGGCAAAATGCAGCGCACGCTCTGCATCCGCCGTCCAAACAGCCGCGCCCAGGCCATAATCTGTCTGATTGGCCAATTTGAGCGCGTCTAACGCGTCCGCAGCACGAATGGCGACCATAACCGGCCCGAATGTCTCTTCTTTAAAAGCACACATATCTGGAGTCACCCCGGCCAGTAAAGTACAGGGATAGAAGAAACCCGCACCATCCGGCAGTTGCCCACCGAGTAGACAATCAGCGCCCTCCTCGATTGTCTGACTCACTTGCCGGTGGAGGTTTTCGCGCAGGTCCTCTCGCGCAATCGGCCCAATATCAGTGTCCACGTTCGTGGGATCGCCCACCGTCAACTTCGTCAGTCGCTCCTTCAGCAGTCCGACAAACTGTTCGTATACCGGTGCCTCTATGATGATACGCTTGGCCGCAATACAGGATTGGCCGGCATTGATTGTCCGGGAAAGCACCGCGATGTCTGCCGCTGCGGCCAAATCGGCATCGGCAAGAACGACAAAGGGGTCTGAGCCGCCCAACTCCAAGACTGAGTGCTTTATCTCGCTGGCTGCCGTAGATGCCACGATCGAACCGGCCTTAGTCGAACCCGTAAAGGAAACCGCCTGGATGGCCGGATGGCGGATCGCTTGCTCCGCCAGCGGAGTCGGGATGGGCAGGTTACAGAGAATGTTAGTCGGTGCCCCAGCATCGCGAAAGGCCTGCTCCAGTGCAACGGCACAGGCAGGCACGTGTGGATCGTGCTTCATCACCACGGTGTTGCCCGCCATCAATGCCGGCACAATGCCACGCATAGCCACCCAAATCGGTGCATTCCAGGGAAAGATACACAGAATTGCGCCCAGCGGTTGATAACTGACATAGCTCTTCGAGGCGTCACTGGCGATAATCTCGTCCTGTAAATACTCGGCGGCATGCTCGGCATAATGCTCCGCGCACCAAGCTCCCTTCTCGACTTCGGGCGCGGCCTCCTTGACCGGCTTGCCCATTTCCTCGGTCATCAGCTTTCCAATCGCGTCTTTACGCGAGCGGAGAATCCCGGCTACAGCTTTCAATATCTCGGACCGTTCCGACATACGGGTCTTGCGCCAGCTCTTAGCCGCTATACCCGCGCGATCAATCGTTTCTTTCAGGCCCGCTGAATCCAGCGAATCCACTGTGTGTGCTTGTTGCCCGGTGGCCGGGTTCACAGATACTAACATACTTCGGTTCCTTTCATACTGAGTGACTGTTCCGCTTCAACATCGCGTGGCTGCGATGGAGGAATCTTTTCTTTAACTTGATTCACTTTTAACTCACGCACCTCGCCAGTACCGGAGTCCTGCTTCACCGTAAAATCCCGGTCCATCGTGAAAAAAGACTCACACCCATCTTCGGTGATGTAGATGGTGTCGGAAATGCCACAGGTTTTATCCCCATCGACGCCCCACATCCACGGTATCACGTGGAAGGTCATGCCCTCGCGCATAACATAGGAATCACCCTGCTTCAGGCTGATGATGTAGCCCTCATCCCAACTCGGAGGGAAGGCAATGCCGATGGAGTATCCCGATCGGGTAATCAATGAAGCGCCCACGTCGTTGTTGGAAATGACACCCCGAATCAGATTATCCGCATCTGACACGGTCATACCCGGCTGGATCGATTCGTGCAATAGCTGCAGCGCTGCCTTCATTGTTTCCTGCGCCTTATACATCGAGTCGGAGAGCTCTCCCAGCACGATAGTCCGCATCATCGCAGTGTGATAACGGCGATAACAGCCACCCACTTCCAGGAAAACGTGCTCACCCTCCTGCACCGTCCGCCCCTCCCAAGTAGCATGGCCGATCATGCTCCGCGGTCCCGATGTCACGTAGGGCATCACCGCCGGAAACTCACCCCCCGCATTAAACATCGCCGCGCTGATAGCGGCACCGATTTCGTTTTCTATGGCACCAGCCACACTGGCTTCGATACCAGCCTGCATGCCCGCCTCCGTGGCGATCGCAGCTTTGCGCATGATGGCGATTTCAGCCGGTGACTTACACACCCGGCCAGATTCAACAATCCCGAAACAATCAAGCAAGCGACCGTTGGTCAGCGTCGTGCGCACACGATCCTGCAAGTAGGCCGGAAAAAAGTAGCTATTACGCTCATAGCCGATCCGCTTGTTGGCCAAACCAAACTCCCGCAACGCATCGACCAGCATTTGAATAGCGTCTCCAGTATCCGGATACGGACGCGTCACTTCGACCCAGGTTCGGGCGATCACGTTGGACTCCTCCAGCCTTCGTGTGATCATAAAGGGCTCATCATCCAGCGGCACCACCAGAGCCTGAAAGAAGGAGTAGCCCGTCGTCTGATAATCCGTCAGATACATCAGATTTTCCGGATCACTCACAATCACCGCATCAAGGTGCCGACTCACCATGCACTTACGCAGGTGGACCAGTCGTTCCTGGTATTCCTCAAAGGGAAAAGTCATATCGTCTCTTACAATCATGCTGCTTTTATTGCCTCCTCAGCTGCTCGGGTGATAATTTTTAGTCCGGCTTCCAGTTGGTCGTCCGGTATCGTGAGTGGCGGGATCAGTTTCAATACGCGGCCACCAGTACCGCAGGGGCAGATAAGCACACCGGCTGCAAAGCATTGCAGGGCCACTTGCTTAACCCGCTCACCCGTGCCGAGGTCCAGCCCAACGATCATGCCCTTCCCCCGGACCTGCACTTCAGGATGCTTTTCCAGTGGTGCCAGGGCCTCAAATATCCTGGCCGATTTCTCCTTCACCGCATCCATCATCGTTGCGTCTTTAAAATATTCGAGCACCTCCGTGCCAGCCACGAAAGAGAGACTCTGTCCGCGGAAGGTCCCGGTATGCTCACCCGGAGCCCAATGTTTGTCGTGCTCCGGCTTCACCAGGTTCATCGCAATCGGGGTGCCGAGACCGCCGAGGCCTTTAGCCAGGCAAACAATGTCCGGATCGAGATCCATCCCATCGAAGCTAAAGAAAGAGCCAGTCCGCCCCATGCCCGCCTGAATGTCGTCCAGGATGACGAGTGCTCCGATTTCCCTGGCCAGTTTCTGCAGGCCTTGCAGCCACTCTTTCGAGGCCACATTCACCCCACCCTCAGCTTGGATCGGCTCGACAATGAAGGCCGCCGGTAGCGGCACCCCGCTGGAGCTATCGGTATATTGCGCGCGCAACCGTTCCAAACTCTCCATTCCGCAACCGCGCTTGCAACCGAGACATACGGGCTCACAGCCGAACGGATAATGCCGTACATACTGCAACGGCACCCCGGAAGCATTCCGAAATACGCTGTTCGCCGTGCAGGCCAAGGCCCCGAGCGTCATACCATGAAACCCATGCTGAAACGCTGCGATCTCGTGGCGCCCCGTCACCCGCCGGGCCAATTTGATCGCCGCTTCGACCGCGTTCGTCCCGGTCGGTCCCATAAATTGCATCTTATGTGGCATCCCCCGGGGTTCCAGCACCCGCTCGGTGAAGCGCTCCATGAAAGTCCGCTTCACCGTCGTCTCCATGTCTAGGCTATGCGTCACACCGTCAGCCTCGAGGTGCGCGATGACCGCTTTTTTCATTGCAGGATTGTTATGCCCAAAATTCAAAACGCCCGCCCCCGCAAAAAAGTCGATGTAGTCTTTACCCGACTCATCGGAAATCACCGCATTGCGGGCTTTTTCAAAAACAACAGGGTAGAGCCGGCTATAAGCGCGGATATCAGATTCTCTCTCTTCGAATATACTCATCTTTTTTATACTTGTTCTCATTCACGGGTTAAGGCCAGGCGGATCAATGCCGACCAGTTGGCTGTAGAGTTGCACCACCGGTTCGATCAACCGGTCGTTGAAATCATAATGCGCACTGTGGCAAATGTGCCGGTGTGCGGGGCCATCGTCCGAGCCGATCAGCGCAAACGCACCCGGTATTTCCCTCAGGTAGTCACTAAAGTCCTCCGAGGCCATGGCAGGCAAAGCGAACTCACGGTCAAGGGCCCCCTCACCCCGCGTCTTCAGCCAGGCCGTGCGCATTGCGGCTGCCGCCACCGCATCATTGATAGTTGCCTCATAGCGAGGGCAGTGCACTACCTCGCAACGCACACCGTAGGCGCGTGCAGTCTCAACCGCCACTTCAGTGATGGCCGCATTGATTTGCTCTCGCGTCGAAACATCCGGCACACGAATACTACCACCCAGCACCGCTCTTTCCGGGATCACGGTAGGCGCACTCACTGCCTCGAACGAAGTCACACTGATCACCGCTGGACGCTGCGGGGCTAAGCGACGACTAACTATATGCTGCAAGTTGACCACAATAGCCGAAGCCGCCAGGACCGGGTCGGCACAAAGCTCAGGCTGGCTGGCGTGCCCACCACGCCCATGCACAGTGATCTCAAAAGTGCCATTGCCACACATGATCAGCCCTTCCGGACAGACCATCTGGCCAAATGGAATGGCTGGCCAATTGTGCCAACCGTAAATCAAATCGATACCATTAAGCGCACCCGCGCGCATAATAGCCCTCGCCCCGTGACCACCTTCCTCGGCCGGCTGAAAAACCAGCGTGACCGGCCCCGCCAAATTAGATTCATGCAGCTTAAGCCATGCCGCCGTAGCGATCAACGTAGCCGTGTGACCATCGTGCCCGCAAGCATGCATACGCCCCTCGACCTTGGAGGCATAAGTAAGACCAGTTTGTTCAGTAATTGGCAACCCATCGATATCCCCCCGCAAAGCAATGTGCTTCCCCCCGGCCTCCGCTGCCAGTGTGGCTAAAGTGCCCGTACCCGCTACCGAACGCCAGGAAATCTGCAGCGCATCCAACGCATCCCGGATAATGCCAGCCGTACTCGTCTCCTGCCAGCCCAATTCCGGCTCCGTATGCAGAAGGCGCCGCAAATCCCGGGCAGAATCCAAAATGGATTCCCATTCATTCACTAACAGAGGCACAACTCCATACAAGCAATAAGCAGGCCAGTTGCAACGGTATTTCTTCGCGGTGACACCCAGACCATCAATCAAGTCCGACCAAGTGCCGTTTTCAAACTCATGAATGCTTTGGACCTGCCAAAAACTTTTTTGAATTTTTTGTTGATCTCTGAAAGAACCGATCTATCACCTATCACTCCGCTGCACTATTGGCAGCACACCGGTCGAATGGTGGAATTGGCAGACACGCATGATTAAGGGTCATGTGCCGCGAGGCGTGAGGGTTCAAGTCCCTCTTCGACCACCACTTTTGTTTTATTTACTGAGGTGGGACTTTCACCCTGCGGGTGTTCCGGTTCGCTTCCTTCTTCGCTTTCCAAGCTATGCAGGACAGGTCGCGCCCGGTCTTGTCAGTCGCTTCGCTCCTTTGGAACAAGTCCCTCTTCGACCACCACTTTTGTTTTACTTACTGAGGCTACTCCGCCGACTCAAGTATGCCTCTCAAATGCTGGACATAGGCTTCGGCACCCCCTGGACGATAGCCAGTTTGTTCGATCTTTTCTCCCTCAGCAGATAAAATCAAAATAGTTGGGAAACCACGAACCCCATATTTTCCAGCAAGAGCTCGATTTTGAGCCTTCACCTCGTCCGACTGTGCTTTGTCCCGGGGGAAGTCCAGCTTAACCAAAACCAATTCACTGGCCGCAAATTCTTTAAAGCTGGATTGACTAAACACCTCATCGTCCAGCCGAATACACCAACCACACCAGTCCGAACCCGAGAAATCAAGCAAGAGTGGCTTTTGCTCGGCCGCTGCTTTTGCTTTAGCCGCCTCAAAATCTGTCAGCCAGGCTCCACTGGCGTGGAGCGTAAAGCCCACACTAAAGAGTCCCAAAAGTAGAAAGATAAATGTCTTGTGCATAATGTTTTTGGTTGGAGTTCGTATATGAAATTTTGCTGAGTTTAATTTATACAGATCTTTTAGACCAGAAAATAAGATCAGTGTTCCTTAAGGGCCATGCTAAATAAGTTGTCGATGGCGGATCAAATTCTTGGGCGACTTGGCGGCGAAGCGCGCAGGCTTCCGAATCCCCATCTGTTCATTCGGCCATTCATCAAGCGCGAAGCCGTTTACTCCAGCCGGATCGAGGGCACTCAAGCCACACTCGGAGATTTGCTTGCGGTTGAAGCGGGTGCACATGTCGACCGGAGTCCCGACGGTTTGCGGGAGGTTGCCAACTACGTCAGCGCCTTTATGCAACTGCCGGGTTATCAACCGGGCAAGAGCCTGAATACCCGATCGGTCTTTGGATAGTTATGTTTTGCCAAGCGGGCCTTCAGGTCCTCAGTCAAGCCGACGTAGCGTCGTCCCGGATGACTCAAACTGATCAAGCGGTAAACATAGTGAAATTTCATGGCTTGCCCGGGCGTAGTTCAAAAGGGAGGCGTGGAGTCCGGCTACGCAAGCTACGCCGGGACAGGCTTCGTAGCTGCAACGAGTTGCAGACGAAGCCT
>REBV01000233.1 GCA_007692545.1 Puniceicoccaceae bacterium | reverse complement strand
ATACCGGTCCGGGCCAGCTGATCAACTCCGGAGCGCTCAGCGGGCACGACTCCGAGTCGGCCAAGGCCGCGGTGATCGAGCAACTGTCCGCTGAAAACCGCGGCCACGCCACGACTAATTTTAAGCTGCGTGACTGGCTCTTCTCCCGTCAACGCTATTGGGGCGAGCCCTTCCCTGTCCTCTGGGTCAGCGAGAGTGACTACGCCACCATCGACGATTCCCTCAAGTCGGTCGAGCGCCCCGTCACCTGCCTGGTCGATGGCGAGCTGCGCTATGCCATCCTCCTGCCCGAGGCCGAACTGCCGCTTGAATTGCCCGAGGTCGAAAGCTACACGCCCTCGCCTGACGGACAAAGCCCGCTCTCCAAGGCCGGCTCGTGGCTGCAGGTCTTTATCGATCCGCAAACGGGCCAGACCTCCAGCGACCCCAAAACGGGCTGGATTCCCGGTATCCGCGAGACCAATACGATGCCCCAATGGGCCGGGTCCTGCTGGTATTACCTGCGCTACATCGACCCGAAAAATACGGCAGCACTCATCGACCCGGAGAAGGAAAAATACTGGGGCATGCCCAATCTCTACATCGGCGGGGCCGAGCACGCCGTGCTGCACCTGCTCTATGCCCGCTTCTGGCACCATGTGCTCTACGATCTCGGGGTGGTGAGCGATCCGGAGCCCTTCAAAAAGCTCTTTCACCAGGGCATCATCCTGGGCGAAGACGGCGAAAAAATGTCGAAGAGCCGGGGCAATGTGGTCAACCCGGAGACCATCATCGAGAGCTACGGGGCCGATGCCCTGCGGCTCTACCTGATGTTTCTAGGCCCCCTCGAAGCGATGAAGCCCTGGAATACCCAGGGGATCGAAGGCATCGCCCGCTTCCTGCGCAAGGCCTGGCGCCTGGTGGTGGGTGAAGACGGCGAACTAAACCTCAAAATCGACCGCAGCGACGCCCTCGACCCGGAGACCGAGCGGGTCCTGCACGCCACGATCAAGAAGGTGACGGATGACTACACCCGCCTCGGCTTCAACACCGCCATCTCACAGATGATGATTTGCCTGAATCATCTGGCCAAGGTCGAGGCCCTCCCCCGCGAGGCAGTCGAAGACTTCGTCCGCCTGCTGGCTCCCCTGGCCCCACACATCGGGGAGGAGCTCTGGCAGCGCCTGGGGCATGCAGACAGCATCGCCGAGGCCGGCTGGCCGAAATACGACGCCGGGAAACTGGTCGAAGACAGCGTGAAAATCATTTTTCAGGTCAACGGCAAGTATCGCGGCGATGCCCAACTACCCGCCGACGTCGACCAGGCAGCGGCCCTCGCCGCCGCCAAGGCGCACGAGCGCGTGCAGGCCTTTATCGATGGCAAAACGATCAAAAAAGAGATCTACGTGCCGGGCAAGATCGTCAACATCGTCGCCGTCTAAAACCATGCGGTGCACCCGGCAAATCATCTGGCACAGGATCGGCAGCGGGGGTCGAGTCGGATCTTTTTTTCAGGGCCGCTCCACGGGGCGGGTGGTTCTGGTCGCCTGCCTCACCGGGCTGATCACAGCGCTTGCCCCCGGTCCACTCCAGGCCGAGGTCCAAATCGATGGCAATGCCGTCATGACCAGCCGGAGTGGCCCGGTCGATTTTCGCGACGCCGCCGGAACAGAGCGCTCGGTTCAGCCCCGCAAAGCCTTTCTCCCAGCCGAGCTGGAGTGGATCACTCCGAAAGGCTCGCAAGCCTTCTTCACTTTTTCCAACGGCACCGCGTTGGGCATCGGTGATGCCACCCGGCTGCGCTGCCTCGAATATCGGCAGCGGCCTTTCCCGTCCGAGATGGAAGGCTTCGAATATGAACCCTCCACCTCCGTCCTGACCCTTGAGCTTGAGTCCGGGCGCATTGCGCTAGCCGCCCCGCAACTCTCGGCCGTCTCTCAGCTGGTGGTGCGCGTGCCTCATGGGACCCTTCGCCTGCATCGGGGCATTGCTGTCATCCAATATGATGAAGACGGCCTGCACCTACGGGTGATTGAGGGGAACCTCAGCTACCACTACCCGGACAATCAGGGCCGCGAGTTTGTCTCGGGTGGGCAATATATCCGCATCAGCGATCAGAGCGCCCGCCGCCAGCAAGTTGCCGAGCGCCGCAGTCTGGAAGACCTTCCGTCCGGGATCGAGCGCCTCCACCTCGCCACCCAGCACGCCCGCACCCGTGTGCTCTTTAAGGCCAACGCCGCTGGGACGGAACCACCACAAGCCTTCATGGTGGTTAGCTCCGACTACTACCAGCAAGCCAGTCCACGCCCCTATGAGTTTAAGTGATCCGCCATCGGCCACACCGCCGCCTCAGTCCGCCTTTCTGCCGCAGGACTTCGTCGCTCAGCCGGTCGGTCTGATTGCGGGCAAGGGCCTCTACCCCGTTCTGATGGCCGAGCGCATCCGGGCCGCCGGCCTGCACCTGCGGGTCGTTTCATTCAAGGATGAGACCGAACCGAGCCTGATCGAAAGCCTCCCCAGCCAGGATCATATCCAGATAAAAGTCGGCCAACTCGGCAAACTGCTCAAATCACTGAAAAAGCTCGGCTGCCACTACGCCGTGATGGCCGGGCAAATCACCCCACGCCGACTCTTTCACGGTCTCCACCCCGACCTCAAAGCCCTCGCTATTCTCAATCGCTTAAAAATCAAAAATGCCGAGACGATCTTCGGTGCCATCGCCGCCGAGATCGAGGCACTCGACATCGGGATGCTGGATGCACGCAGCTTTCTGGACGACCAACTCGCCAGCGAGGGGCCGATGACACCTGGCCGCGCCCAAGCGGCACCGGAGTATATTCAGCACGGTATCGACATCGCCAAGGGCATCACCGAGCTCGACATCGGCCAGGGCGCCGTCGTGCGCAAGGGCACCGTCCTTGCCGTGGAAGCCTACGAAGGCACCGACCGGATGCTCCAGCGGGCCGGAAGTTTCAAAACCGATGGCCTCATCTTCGTCAAAACTGTCAAGAAGCAGCAGGACTACCGCTTCGATGTGCCCGTCTTCGGCGAACGCACCCTCGATGTCATGCACGCCGCCGGCATCACCACCGCCGCCCTCGAAGCCGACCGCGTCATTATGCTCAATAAAGCCGCCCTGCTCGAAAAAGCGACTCAGTTAAAAATCGAGCTGCTTGGTTATCGGCGTTGAGTGCATTTAAGCCGCTTAGCCTTCAGCTGTCCGCAACCGGCTGCGACATCGATACCGCGGCGCTGGCGCACCGTGCTGGGTAGCCCGGCTGCCTGAATGATCTGCTGAAACTCGCGGACATTTGTCTCGCTGGGGGCCTCGCCCTCGTAGCCTGCGGTGGCATTCAGCGGGATCAAATTCACATGCGCATCCATGCCTTGCAAGAGCACGGCAAGCCGGCGGGCATGATCCGCGCTGTCGTTGACCCCACCGATCAGCGTCCAGGCGAAGAAGACCCGCGCCCGCTTGATCGCGCTGTACTCCCGGCAAGCCTCCAGTAAGTCCGACAGAGGCCATTTCTTATTGACCGGTATCAGGGCTCCGCGCTCTTCATCGCTGGCTCCATGCAGGCTGACCGCCAGCGAGTAGCGCTTCGGGTGACGGGCCAGCTTAAGGATACCAGGTATGTGTCCAACCGTGCTGATAGCCATCCGCGCCGGGCCGATATTCAGACCACGATTATCCGTCAAAATATCCAGCGCCTCCATCACCGGCTCAAAGTTATGCAGTGGCTCCCCCATGCCCATCATCACGATGTTGCGCAGGTGCTCACCATGGCTGGCGCGCAGGCTGCGCTCCACATGGTGCGCCTGCGCCACCATCTCGCCCGCAGTTAGATGGCGGGAAAAGCCCATCTGCCCCGTCGCACAAAAGACACAGCCCATGGCACAGCCCACCTGACTGCTCAGGCAAGCAGTGAACCGACCGGGGAAGCCCATCCGCACCGCCTCAACTTCGGCCCCATCCTCCAGCCGCAGCAGGTATTTCTCCGTAAACCCATCCGCACTCGGGATCGAGTCCACCAGCTCCAGCACACACGGGCCCGGCGCCGCCCCGCTCGCCAACCAGCGCTCGACCGGCGGCAGAATCCCATCGGCCAGGTGCAGCTCATGCCCCTGCAAGCGCCGCTGCACCGCGCTGAAAACCGGTCGGGCATGCACCGGATTCACCCCAGCCGCACTCAAGCGCGCCTCGAGAGCCGCAAATGTCAAACCTTCGATCGACTCAGCCATGCCCTAAACCATCCCTTAAAGATAGGTGCAGCAGTAATCCGCCCCACCCGCTGGCACCTTCAGGCTGAACTTGGAGTTCCCCGGCACATTAAAGGACTGCCCCGCGTCGTAACTTGTCCATGCATCGCTGCCAGCCAGCTTGACCTCCATCGAGCCGCCCAGCATCTCCATCAGCTCCGGAGCCTCGGTGCCGAACTCGTAATCGCCTGCCTGCATAAAGCCCAGCGTCTTATGGCTCCCATCGGCAAACTGCACCGTGCGGCTCGTTACCTGGCCACCGAAGTAAACATTGGCCTGCTTAATAATTGTGACGTTTTCAAATGTATTCGACATGCCCATACTTTTCTAAGCCCGACACAGCCCTGTCGATCAAATTAATGACATAATCGGGGCAGTCGAAGCCAGCCCCATGGTGGCCAACACTGACGACGCGGGCCCCGGCTCCCTGCGCCAGACGATTGCCGACGCCAATACGTCTGAGCACCCAATTTTCTTTGAGCCCGCACTCTCCGGTGCGACCATTACCCTGACTAGCGGCCGGCTACGGATCGATAAATCTCTCACTATTCACACCTCCGCCCTGCCTGACGGACTCACTATTGATGCCGACGGCAACTCACAAGTCATCCAAATCAACCATGGCCACACCGTTGCCCTGCATTCCCTTACCCTCATTGGCGGCATCTACAACAGCGGCACGCTGACCCTCAATCGCTCCACACTCTCCGGTAATTCCGCTTTCCTTGGCGGTGGCATCTACAACTACTTCGGCGGCACAGTGACACTCAACCAGTCCACGCTCTCCGGCAATTCCGCTTCAAGCAGCGGCGGCGGCATCTCCAACGGCGGCGCGCTCATGCTCACCAACTCAATAGTCGCGGGCAACACTGCATTTTCTGGTGGCAACATCGCCGGTCATTTCGAAGAATTTGGCTCCAACCTCACCAGCGGTGATCCACTCCTCGCCCCGCTCGGCGACTACGGCGGGCCCACCCAAACCATGCCACCGCTACCCGGTAGCCTGGCCATCAATGCAGCTGGCAGCATCAATCCCGGCAGCACAGACCAACGTGGATTCCCCCGTCTCGTGAGCAGTGGACTCGACATCGGCGCAGTGGAATTTCAGGCAAGCGCCGACCTCGCCCGCTTTTGGAACATCGATATGGATGGCGACGGCAAACCTTTTGGCCTGGAATTCGCCATTGGCAGCGATCCGCTCCTCGCCGATACCGGTGCGGCCGGCAGCCTCACCAGGCCGATGTTCGCAACGCCGGGTGAAGCCAGCTTGAGCTTTGGGGTCAATCCCGCCGCCGAGGATTTTGTTACTTGGGTGCTCCAGCGCTCCCCGGACCTGAGTCCCGGTTCCTTTGAGGAAATCTATCACTTCGCGTCACCTTTGCGTTACTTCGCGGGCAAATCAGTGTTAAGATCGGCTATCTTCGATCCCAAACTTTAAGCGCCTTATTTTTTAGGCCTTTTCTGATTATCGTTAGCCCTCTTGATTGCCTTGGTTGCGAGTTTAACCCGAGCAAAACCGCGGCCCGGCTCTGGATGTTTCTCGATGCCGACAATGGTGATTTCCTTCGTCTCTGGTCCATAGATCCAGAACATACGCCGTGCACCCGCCTTCTTGTTTTCGAGGTAGGATTCCCAGATGCGCACTCCGTATTTCTCGGTCAGCACATCGATTTCGTGCGAACTCAGACCTGGATGCCTCGGATTCGTTTCAAGATACTGGAGAGCTTTGCGGATTTTCCGGTATAGATCCTTTTCGTCCCGGTTCAGTTCTTCCGCACGAGCCTTGGCACTGAGTTCTTCGATCAGCGTTTCGGCTTCGCCATCATAATAGATCGTAAACATTGCTTAAACTTCGGGCATTTTCGACCAGTCTAGCTTGGTCCCCCTGTGCCCGGTCTTGTGCCGTTTCACGGCAGCATCAATCTGCTTCAGCATATCTGGCGAGACCAAAACGCGCGGCTCCAGCTTAACTGTGCCGTCTTCGTATTCGGTGACGTGGTAAAACTCAGTCTGAGCGTTGCGTATGGTCACACGTCGCTTGGTGTCCAACTTCGTATCGTAATTTTTTTTAATCGCTACTTCCATAATGCCTATAAAATAGGTGGGATTTCCCACTTTGCAAGCATTCATGGCTCTAGAGGCTCAAGTGCCCAATCAGCGGGCTTCAAAACGCCCGTCGGCGCGCTTGGAAATCAGGCGCTTGAGCTCGAGGCCCATCAGGGTGGCGGATACCTCGGATGCGGGGCGCTTGAGTTGCTCACTGATCTGGTCTGCCTGACAGAGCTCACCCCCCTGAAAACAATTCAAAACTGCTTGCTCCAATTCACTCAGCTGCGGTGAACCCAGTCCCCCGGATGCGAGCGGCAACTCTGCCTCCATCTGGGTGGGGCGCGCGTAGCGCAGCTCTTCCAGAATGTCATCGACCGAAGTCACCATCGTCGCCCCGTCGCGGATCAACTGGTGGCACCCGGCACTGCTGGCCTGATCGATCCGTCCCGGCACGGCCATAATCTGACGCCCCTGCTCACCGGCGAAACGCGCGGTGATCATACTGCCCCCGGCCGCATCGCTCTCCACCACGATGATGGCTTCGCACATGCCCGCCACCACGCGATTACGCATCGGGAAAGTCTGCCGGTCGGCGCGCCGACCGAGCGGAAACTCACTGGCCACCGCACCCTCCACCGCGATGCGCTTGTACAAATCCAGATTTTCCGGCGGGTAGACGATATCTAGCCCACAGCCAAGCACCGCCACGGTCTTGCCCCCGGCTTCCAAGGCCCCCTCGTGCGCGGCGGTATCGGTGCCGCGGGCCATTCCGCTGACGATACAGAACCCGAGGCGAGCCAATTCTGAGGCAAAACGCTTGGCCACACCCAGCCCGTATAAAGTGCCGCGCCGCGTGCCGACGATGGCCACGCAAGGACGGTCCACATTGTATTGACCTTTCCAATACAGCCCTATCGGCGGATCGAAGGTTTCCCGCAGCATGGGTGGGAAGCTCTCATCCGTCTGCGCCAAAAATCGCATTCCGGCAGCCTTCATGCGCTCGACCTCTTTACTCAGATCAAAATGCTCGGACCAATGGGTCAGAACCCCCGCCGCTTTATCGCCGACGCCCTGCACCTGCAGCAGCTTTTGCCGGTCGCCCGCGAGTACGGCAATCGGATCATGGTCAAAGGCATCGAGCAAGCGCCGTAGCATGACAGGGCCGACATGCGGGAGCCCATTCAACACGAGCAAGGCTTGTCGATGATTAAGCGATTGCGGCATGGATTAAGTTCTGAGAGCACTGGAGAGGCTATCCAGTAGTTCGGTCGTTCGGACGGCGACTTGCCCGCGGGTGCGGGCCAGATTTTCGGCCGCCAATCCATGCCAGACCACCCCGCGTGCCACCGCCAGCAGGACATCACTACTGTCCTGCGCAATCAGACTACCGATCAAGCCAGACAAAATATCCCCACTGCCACCACGCGATAAAACAGGTCCGCCGGAAATATTATACAAAATCCGCTGACCATCGCAAACTCGCGTCTGGGCTCCCTTGAGCACAGTCATCACTGAATACGAATTACAAAAGTCCAACAGTGTACTATTTGCGTAATTAGCTTCCGACAATTTAGCCATACGCATAAACTCGCCCATGTGGGGTGTCGTCACGACAGGTCCGAAGCTACCCTTGCGCTTTTGCGCCGCTTCCATCACACGCACTCGCAGCGCATCCGCATCCAGCAAGACAGGGCACGGCATTTCGGTAACGATCGATTGCGCCAGCATTTCGGTGTTGCGGTCACGCTCCATGCCCGGGCCCACCACGACACAACTGGCCTCAGCGGCCCGGTCTAACAGCAGGCGCACCGCCCGGGGGCTGAGTGTGCCATTCGCCGTTTCCGGCCAGGCAACCCACATCGCCTCCGGCACTTGGGCTGCCAGCACCTTCGTCATGGAGGCGGGCGCAAAGGCAGTGACCCGCCCCACTCCGGACCGCACCGCAGCCTGGACCGACATCAGCAATGCGCCTGGCATTTGAACGGAGCCACCAACAATAAAAAGATGCCCAAAAGAACGCTTATCCACCCCAGCAGGGCGCAGGCGACGTAGAGGATCGAGCACCGAATCAGTCAAAACAGATTCGTGCCGGGGAAGTGACTCGGCTGCCGCATGCTGATAGAAACCGAGATCCAGGTAGCGCAGGCGGCCAGACAGTCCATCTCCCGCAAAAAGCGGCTTTTTAGGGATGCCTGTTGCATAGGTGAAATCCGCCCGGAAACAGCTTCCTGCTCCCGAGTCTCCCTGCCCGCTGGGCAAGTCTACAGCAGCGCGCAAATCAATCGCCGCATAGGCATTGACCGCTGCAATCAAGGGCTCCAGCGGCGCACGCAGCGGCGGCGCAAAAGACATGCCGAGCAGCCCATCCAGGCACAGATGGTAGCCCTCGCGACCCCCAAGCTCAGCGAGTTGTTTTGTAATAGCTCCCACATCTGCTTCGGCAGGAAGCACCTGCCAGCGGACACGACCTTCAATTGCCTCCAAAGCACGCAAAGCCAAAGGCCGAAGAGCTTCTTTCGGACTGCTTAAAATCAAATCCACACTGGCACGGGGGAAATCCGCCAACAATTGCCCACAGGCAATCAAGGCGTCGCCTGCGTTATTGCCCTTGCCGATCAGGCCCAATACCCGCAAGTGAGCTGGAATCGACCGCAACTCCAAATAATCCTTCACCAGCAAACGTGCCATGCCCTGCCCGGCCTGCTGCATGGCAGCCCAAGCTTCGGCCTCAGCTGGCAAAACCTGGGATTCAAATGCTTTGGCCTGCTCACAGGACAAAATGGACGGCGTATGGGCTAATATTTTCAAAGTAGTGGTTCAGTTCTAGTAAAATTCTGAATCATGCTGTGATCCCTCTGCAGCGTCGACCAAAAAGCGCTAACTCACCCGAGGAAGGCCTTCATTTCACGCACCGCCTGAGCCACCCCGACAAAAAGTGCCCGGCTAATAATCGAGTGCCCGATATTCAGCTCATGCAGGTGGGGCAGCGTAATGACCTCGGCGATATTGGTGTAATTAATACCGTGACCGGCATTCACCACCAGGCCCAAGCGATGCGCCTGTTCCGCCCCGGCACGTAGGGCGGCGAGCTCCCGGCGGCGCCCGTCATGATAATAAGCGTTGGCATACGCACCGGTATGCAGCTCAATCCAGGGAGCCTGCAGCTCAGCGGCAGCCTCAATCTGCGCCGGGGCCGGATCGATAAATAGACTAGTCTGAATGCCGGCCCCGGTCATGGCCGTGACCACTTCGCCCACACGGGACTTTTGCCCGGCCACATCGAGCCCACCCTCTGTCGTGATTTCGTTGCGGCCCTCCGGCACCAGGCAGACCGAGTGCGGCCTGAGTAGCAGCGCATACTCGACCATCGCGTCGGTGCAGGCCATTTCCAGGTTCAGGCGAGTTTTGATCTGTGCCCGGGCCCGCTGCACATCCGAGTCCTGCACATGCCGCCGATCCTCACGTAAATGCATGGTGATCCCGTCGGCACCAGCGGCCTCGCAGGCCAGAGCAAAGGTCACACAGTCCGGCTCGACCTCGTCGCCGTGGTCCAGCGGGTGGCCCCTGTAGCGGGCCTGACGCACAGTGGCGACATGGTCGAC
>REBV01000191.1 GCA_007692545.1 Puniceicoccaceae bacterium | reverse complement strand
GCAGCAGAGTCGGCGCCAGATGTTGATGCAGGCGGCTAGCTTGAAATCGGCTTTGTCGGCGCACCGGAGTTTGATTTTTGGTAAGGGGGGGGGCTTCGCCTTGGACGCATCAGTTACTGAAAGCCCCTCTGCTGAGCTAAGTGAGCTAAGGGCAAATCGGGTGCTGAAAGTGCCGTTTCCCGAGTAGCCTGTGGCGATCGACTCTTTATGGGTAGTCTCTGGTGCTGCCCATGGAGGCGAGGCGCTTACCTTCGGAGGAAATCTTTATCGTAAAGCGTTACAGATTGACGTCCACAAAATACGGGTGCCCTGCTTTGTTAGAAGGCGTCACTGATACGGGGCACGTCTCCCGATTAAGCCAGTTGAAATGGCACATCCCAAAATTTCGATTGATTTTAAAAAACGCTTTACATGCAGGTTCTTTTCTGACTTCTTCCAACTCTTCAATCACTTCAATCAGCACATTTACATATGGGTAACCTCAAGAAAAAGCGTCGTCTCAAGATGAATAAGCACAAGCGCCGTAAGCGCTTGAAGTCAAATCGTCACAAGAAGCGTACCTGGTAGTCAGGTATCTGATACTCAAGCGCACCAGAGCATTTACAAACGGCTCTCTGTTCCCAGAGAGCCGTTTTTTTAATGCTTGAGTGAATTGGTGGGTTGCCTACTGGATCGGTTGCCGACCAATGGTGCCGACGAGTCGCTCCAGATGTTGCTTGGAGCTGACTTGGTCGAGCGTCTCTTTGGCGGCAGTCAGGCGGCCTTCGATGTTGAGGCGCTTGGCCACGGAGGCGTGGGTCCCGCGTTGCAGGAATTGCTCCAGGTAGGCGACGTGCTTTTTCCAGAGTTCGATATCGTGTGTCTGCTGGCTTTGCAGACGCTCGGCATACCAATCGCTGGCCAGCATCGAATCGCGGGTGAAGAGTCCCCGGATTTTTGGAGAGTCGAGCCCTTCGCCTTCGAATTCGCCGTCGCGCATGATATGAATGAGCGCCTTGAGCGGTGGGCAGGCTTCTTCGATGGAGCCATCCTCGAAGTAGTTGGCCGCGACTTCTTTGTGCGCCGCGAGGATCGTATGCATGCCCTCGACGAAGGTGTCCATGTCCTGCAACTCGGGCTTGAGCATCTGCTCGTCCAGCACTGAAGTCGGGCTGTTGAAGACCCGGCCAAAGAAGATACGGACGAATTTTGCGGTGATGCGGTAGCCAATCCGGCTGGCCAGCACTTTTTGACCCTTATACTCGAAGTCTTCGACTTTTTCGAGGTAGCCATGATCGATCAGCCATTTGGGGTCGGCCTCTTCACCCTTCAGACGGCACCAGATTTCCGGCACCAACAGACTGATGTCGTGGTCGACGCGGAAGTGGGGGCCGACGTAGCCCGCTGCCGTGACGAAGGCTGGCTGCTCAGTTACCAGATAGGCCACGAGTGCGTTGTTCAGATCGTAGATCGGAGGCAGGGCATTGAAGGGAGCCTTAGTCAGAGCACCCTCGGAGCCCGCACCCGTAGTGGAGGGCGATTTGCCGGTGATACTGGCAATGTACTCCATGAAGAGCTCGGGGAGCTCCAGGTGGTGGATCGGGTTGAAGACGCAGAGCGGCTTGACCCCGGATTCCGGCTCGGAGGGGTTGTTGCGGCGACCGGGCAGAATCGAGGTGACCGGGCGGAGCAATGGCGATTGCGAGTCCTGGCGGCGATAGAGCCGTGAGCTCATGTCGGCTAGATAAGTGGCGCGCGGGTCTTTCAGGTCCGGGCGGACCTGGAGGTAGCGTGGGTTTTTCGTCGGCGAGCCGTCGACCATACGCGGGTAGGCGTTGGTGCAGTAGAAGTCCGGCGACTCTGCAGCGTCGAAATCCAGCACCATTTTGCGCATGGGATCGGTGTACTGGCCGAAACGAATGGCGTCCTCAGTCTCCTCCTTGGCGAATTCGCGGGTGAGTGGCTCGTAGTTGCTCAGGAAGCTGCCAGTGGAGCTGAGGTCGGCCTCAGCTCCTTTGTCATAGCCGCGGATGATGGCGTCGTCGGGCCGCTGGAAGAAGCGGTATTCGCAGTTGTGGACGAATTTGGCCGAGGGCAGCGACCAGCCCGGAGGCAGGCTTTTCAGCTGCGCCGAAGGGGCCACGACGGAGGCGGTGATATCGTCTTCCAGCGAAATTTTGGCCGCAGGCATGAAGTCCTTGCGCAGCCCAAAGGTCCGCCATGAGCCATTGTCCGTGTAGCCGACGCGCAGATACTGCGTCAGCATAGCTTGCTCACGGTAGCGCAGGATCTTGCCCGGCTCGCCGTTGATCAGGTCGACGGCGAAGCGCTTACGCCAGTCATTGCCCCAGTCCTCTTTGTAGAAGCGTTTGATGATAAAAACGAGTTCCTTGACGTGTTGGGGGATCGACTTGAGCCATGTGTTGTACTCCTCGGTGTAGTCAGCCTTCGAAGGCGTGAGTAGCTTGATAACGGAGCCGAGTGAGCGATCCTTACTTAGGATCGAGCGGCCTCTTGCCTGCCTTTTTGCCTTATGCAGGAAGCGTTGGCCGTATTCTTTATTGATAATCTCCTCGGCCAGATCGAAGTCTTTTTCAAAGTCCTGGACAAAGACCGGGCCGGAAATAATGGCATCGGTAATCGGCTTGGAGATCTCCGACTTACCACCTCCCGAGACGGTGCAGGGCTTGTGGCAGACGCGGCTCTCCGCGGTGTGCCCGACCAGTCGCCAGCGGCGGCCTTCAGCCGGTTTGACCATTTGCACCTTGTAGCCGGAGGGCAGTACATAGGTGTTGTTGGGCAGGAGTTTGATCAGCTGCTCCCGGCCGTCTTTCAACCAGGTGATCCGCTGTGAGTTGAGCTCGATCCGCGCGTCTTCCGGGATGTAAATGATGTCGGCATAGTTTATATCGACGGCGTAGCCCTCGGGCTTGAGTTGGATACGGTCGCTGTAGCGGGCGATCACTCCGTCAAAAGTTTGGTCCACCTCGGTGAAGTAATGGCTCAACTGAAAGTCCTCGCCCAAGTCGTAGCCGGTGAAGGCCAGCGTCCCACCCGCATGCTCTTCTTCCGCCAGGCCGTGCAGGTTGGCGGACAGGCTGATCTGGGTTTTGACCTCCTTCTTGCAGTAGCCGAAGTAGTTGTCGGCGATCGCCGTGACGACGATGCCCCGGGCATCGCGGCAGGTGATCTTAAAAGCGCCGCCATCATTGTAGAGCTCGTCCTCCTTTTCCCAGCACATGCCGTCGCGCTTTTGGCGGTCCGTGGCATCTTTGATGTGAGGCAGTCCCAGCTCCTTTTTGGTCGTGCCCATCAGGTGTGGGGCCAGAATCACGCAGCCGCTGTGGCCGGTCCAGTGCGCCGGATCGAGCGCCGCATCATTTTCGGCAATGTAGGGGTCGCCCCCGTTCCCGAAAATAGACTCCACAAAATCGAGATTGGAGACCAGGTTGCCCGGAGCGAAGAAGCGGACTTCCATCGTCTTTTCCTGGCAGAAGCCGTCCACCTCAGGAATCACCACCGGGCGAAGCAGGAGCGACACCCAAACGCGGGCTTTTTCTTGCTCGTTGGCCAGAAAGGGGAGGGTCTTCAAAGACTCGGGGGCTCCGCGTAGCGCTTTGGCAAAGAGCCGGGCGGCGGCCAGCTTCGGCACCGCTTTTTTGTCGTTGGGAACGGGCAGCCCGCCTTCGGTCACGTGAAAGACACCCTTGGTCGTGCGGCGGTCGCTCTTTGGGTTGTGCAGCACCCCCTGTTGGATGCGGTAGGAGTCGATGATCTCCGAGGAAAAATGGTCGCCTCTGGCCGGTACTGATAGCGTGCGGGCCACCCCGTGGCGGTCGAGGTTGAGCGTCTCGCCGGGAAGGTTAGGCAAATCCTCCGGGTCGAGATCTCTGAAATAGTCCGCTAGAAAATTTTGAATGCGATAATCACAAGGCGGCAGGTAGTTTGCCAGCAGGCGCGACTTTTCCTGATAGCTGGCCAGCAGCGAGCGACTCAATCCCCCGATTTCGCTGGTGCCAACTGCTTCAAAGGTGGGCTGGCCAATTGAGGTGAGCTTGAGGTTGACGTATTCGCGGAGCGATTGCTCGTCGTGTGCATAGTTGGCGGTTTTTGGGTCGAGTCCTAGCTGTGTCGTGAAGTCCATTGGCTGTGTCGTGGTTTCGATTGAAGATTCGCTTTTTAAGTAAGCAGAAATTCTGCCCATTCAGTATTCATTTAATCCGACCGCGGCGCAAGAGGAACCTATGAAGGAGGTAGAAATGTAATTTTAAGCAGCTATTGGATAAGCAATACTAATTCTTGGCCGATCTTCCATTAGTAGAATTAGCCGAGCTTGCGCGGGCGATTACGATATATAATTACAGCGCCGGCAAAGCGAAATCGTCTGGAATTAAAGAAAAACTTCTTTAAATGATTTTTGTTATAAATTTTTCTTATGACCATCCTCCTGTTTCTCCCTGCTGAGACACTCTTGCATGAAACCTTTGCTATTCTCTTTTTCATTGATTCTGGCAGTCTTGGCTAGTCAGCACCCGTTGGTTGCTACGGGGAGTGGGGCGCAAGCCGATGGCGAAGTGGCTCCCTCGGGCTTGCTGGTGGGGCGTTTGAGCGGGGAGAATCTATACCAGCGCGCGCGTTCGGGGCTGGTTTTGTATGAGAACTCATCCAATCCGTGGGTCCAGTCGGTCTCATTGATGGCTCAGCTTCAAGTTCAATACGCCTACGGTTCCGCCGATGTTGGAAAGTTTGGCACGCAGTATATGCCCGATGATTTGACCTGGGGCGATGTAGAGGTGCGGCGTTATCGTTTGGGTGTGCGGGGGCGGCTATTTGGCGATGTCTCCTTTTTTAACCTGACGGACTTGGAGCCACATTTCTCGAACGGGGTATACAAGCGTTTTCCCGAAGCCTATGTTACTTGGCATCAGAGCCCGGCCTTTAATCTATCCGTCGGCAAATGTGAGCTCAAGTTCAGCCGCGAGCAAGAGTATGCATCGAGTCGGCTACTCGTTTTTGAGCGGACTGCTGTGGCCAACATGCTCTACGGCGGGGAATTGACCGGAATTTGGATCGATGGTGATGAAATCGCCGGGGGGTGGCAGTATTACCTGGGGGTTTATAGCAATGACCGGCAGGACGAATGGCCAAAATTCGAAGGTGCCGGCGCCATCTTCCTTTCCAAAATTGGCTATGATTATACGCCTGCCAGCGGTTTCGACCGGGCGATCGTCAAGTTCCAATGGCTGCACAACACCCGACCCGGTTACTCCAACTCGAAGACCAATCCGGCTTCGCCCCTCTATTCAAACGCATTTTCGCTTTCAAATGAAATTCAAGAAGGGCGTCTGGGGCTTACTGCCGAGATTTTATTGGCTGATGGCGCAAAGGGCCGACCGGGTGTGGCTGCTTTTTCGACTATGACGACTTGGGCCTTCAATGAAAAAATCGAGCTAATTAACGTATTGGAAGTGGCTGGGAGCCGCAAGGAGAACGGCGTGATTTTGCCTGCCCGCTACGAAGCACTCGCGCCTGACACGGGTGATCGGCGGGGCGACTCCTGGTTTTCCGGATATGTCGGGGTGAATTACTATCTCGACGGTCATCATGTAAAGCTGATGACAGGCGCGAAATACAGCCACCTGGATGGTGGAACTGCTGGGGGTGATTTCAGCGGGTGGACCTGGTTGGCCGGCTTAAGAATGTTTTTCTAGGGCCCTAGCATTATTTTTTTCGAAAACAAAAAGACAGCACATCATAACAAACATCCAGCCGTATGAACATTTCTGAAAATCCGTTTAATGAGCCGGTCCCCGCCAAAGCGCTGGACCGCCGCCTCATCCTTGTGGCAGGCGTCATTCTGCTGGCCAGTCTGGGATCAGTTTACGCTTGGAGTTTCTTCACTCGACCACTTCAGGCAGCATATGGTTGGAGTAATGCCCAGGTCTCTATCGTCTTTAGTCTAGCCGTTGCCGGGCTTGGATTCTCGGCCTTGTATACGGGGCCACTGGTTTCCAAGCTGGGAGGCCGGCGCTTGATGAAGCGCTCGGCAAAGTTTTTTGTTTCCGGCTACTTAATCTCGGCTCTGGGGCTTTACCTGGGATCCGGCGTGATTGGTGGAGCCGAATCGGCCTTTGTCAGTTGGTTGAGCTTTCTGGTTCTCGCCTTTGGCTATGGTGTGATCGGCGGTATCGGCTTGGGGACCGGATACGTTACGGCGGTGTCCACTGTGGCTGGATGGTTTCCAGATAGAAAAGGCTTCGCGACAGGTATGATTGTCATGGGTTTTGGCATGGGCGCGTTATTCATGAGCAAAGTCTTTGCTCCTTTTTCCATGAAAATCGCGGGGGGTAATGTGGCGATCGCGTTTCTATTTATCGCAGCCGTGTATGCCGTAATTATGATGATCGCCTGTCATTACATTTACAGCCCCCATGCATCGATCGCTACCATGCAAAAAGCCACAGTGGCCGATACTTATCCGCACAAGACCAACGCCCGCGTTCGCCTCTGGTTGGTCTGTTTCCTGTATAGTGTGGCTGGCCTCGGCATCATCAGTTTGCTCTCGCCGCTGATGCAGAATCTCCTGGCGGCCAATGACCCAAGTCTGAGCCCTGCTGAACTGGCCGCCGCAGGAGCAACCCTGATTGCCATTGCCTCGATCGGCAACAGTGTCGGGCGCCTCTTTTGGGCGTGGACATCAGACGGCATCGGGCGCGTAAATGCGTTCATTATCCTTCTCGGCACATCGGCATTGGCCTATTTGCTGATGCCACAGGTGAGTTCACCCTTGATTTACAGTATTTTGATTTGTTACGTGATCGCCTGCTATGGTGGCGGATTTGGCACGATCCCCTCGCTAATTAGCGATCTTTTCGGTCCGAAACGGATGTCAGCAATGCACGGATTAGTCCTTACCGGATGGGCCGTCGCTGGTCTGACCGCGCCTCCGTTGTTTGGATATATGAACGACACTATCCCCGAACACGCCGCCAATGCAGCCTATTACATCTGTGCGGGTTCCTTAGTGCTCTCTACGATTATCGTCTGGACATTTAAGGGGCTTCACCGGGAATGCGGGCTTCCAGACAAGCGCTGTCCGTGAACACTGCTTCGAGTCGATCGCATTAACTGGCGATGCGGGGGAAGTAACCGACCGCATCGAATACTCGCCCTACGTTAGCCCTTAAATTGGGAGGAATTATACCTGTTTTGGTGTGATTTTGGGTTTTATTGGATAGCAATGGAGTTTGTGCCTCGTCTGGCTGAAGGCGCTCGCAAGCCAGCACGCCACGGTAATCTGTCGACGCATTTAAACGAGAAAGGCGGCGGTCTCACTGTTGGCAGATTGTTTGAGGCCGGCCAGGTCGCCTTGGTATAGTAATTGGCCGCCGGCTGCGCCGCCGTGGGGGCCGATTTCAATAACGTAGTCGGCGTCTTTGATCAACTCGAGGTGATGCTCGATGAGCAGGACGGTGTGGCCCCGGTCGACGAGGCGGTGGAGCAGCTCGATCAGGCGCTCGACGTCGGAGAGGTGGAGACCGATGGAGGGCTCTTCGAGGATGTAGAGATTGCCCTGGCCTTTGTTATACTGGCGCTCTTTGAAGGAGGGCATGCCTTTGGCCAGCTCGCTGACCAGTTTCAGGCGTTGGGCCTCGCCGCCGGAGAGGGTGGGCGAGTATTGGCCGAGCTGGATGTAGCCGAGCCCGGTCTCGACCATGAGTTGCATCAGGCTGCTGAGTTGGGTGTGGAAGCTGAAGAACTCGGCTGCTTCCTCGAAGCTCATTTGCAGCACATCGGCGATGCTTTTGCCGTGCCAGCGCAGGTCGTCAAGCTCGGCTCCGTAGCGGCGGCCCTGGCAGTCCTCACAAGTCACATAGGTGTCGGGCATAAAGCTCATCTCCAGCTTGCCCCGCCCGGCGCCTTTGCAGGTCTCACAGCGACCGCCCTTGGTGTTGAAGGAGAAAGTGCCGGCGGTGAAGCCGCGCATATTGGCTTCGGGGAGCTGGGCGAAGATGTTGCGAATGATATCGAAGGCTCCGATGTAGGTGGCGGGTGTGGAGCGCGGGGTTTTGCCGATGGGCGACTGGTCGACTTCGATCACTTTGCGGATGGCGTCCGCGCCGTGCAGGGCCTTAAAGGAAGTGGCGTCGAAGGCGGCGGCCTGTTTCGGGGTGAGCTTGTTCGTTTTTTCGGCGAGGGCTTGCTCAACCAGTGGTTTGAGTAGATCGCGTATGAGTGTGCTCTTGCCCGCTCCGGAAACGCCGCAGATTACATTGAGTCGCTTTTTGGGTAGGTGCAGGTCGAAGCCCTTGAGGTTGCGCAAGGCGGCCCCTTGCAGCACAATCCAATCGGCGTTACTTTTCTTTTTGCGCGGGCTCCAGGGCGCGGGCAGGGCTCGATAGGTGCCGCGCAGGGGGTGGGCCATCTTTTGGCGCAGGTATTTACCAGTGAGGGAGCGTTTGGACTGCTTGATTTTGCTGAGTTTGCCGCAGGCCACGACTTCGCCACCGTGGATGCCGGCCCCGGGGCCGAGGTCGATGATTTGATCGGCCTGGCGCATGGTGGCCTCGTTGTGCTCGACAATGACAAGGGTGTTGCCGCGCTGCCGCAATTGTTTGAGCGATTCGAGCAGCTTGGCATTGTCGCGGGCGTGCAGGCCGATCGAGGGCTCGTCGAGCACGTAGAGGACGCCGGAAAGATTGGAGCCGAGCTGCGCAGCCAGACGGATACGCTGGGCTTCGCCGCCGGAGAGTGTGGCCGTGGCACGGTCGAGGCTGAGGTAGTTCAGCCCGACGCGGTCCATGAAGCGCATGCGCTCCTCGATCTCCGGCAGTAGCTCGGCCAGGACAGGCCGGGTGCGGGCATCGGTCTTGATGGCGGCGAGCACTTCCAGCAGCTGGCTGGGGGTGAGGCTGAGGAGCTCGGGCAGGGAGACGGAGGCGGGATGCGGGATATGGGATGCGGGATACGGGATACGGGATACGGGATGGCCTGAACGGCGATGGGCGTTCGCAACCCTCTTCGCTCTACGAGCTTCGCCGGTCAAGAGCGAACACGCCACGTTTTGTTTCAGGGGGAGGCGGACGGCGCGGCTGAGTTCGTTGAGGCGGGTGCCCTGGCAGTCGGGGCAGGTTGCACCGTCTTCGAAGTCGTCGAGGTGATCGACCGTATTTTCTTCTTCTTGCGCCATCCAGTCGAAGAGCTGGCCGTAGCCGCGGCAGGTGGGGCACCAGCCGCGTGGACTGTTCCAGGAAAAGTGTTTCGGGTCGAGCTCGGGGAAGGCCTCGCCAGTGGTGGGGTCGGTGCGTTTGGTGGAGAGGCGTGAGAGGGTCTCGCCGTTGGATGCCATCAGCAGGGCACTGCCCTTGCCGAGTTTGAGCGCGGTGCTGAGGGCTTGGTGGAGGGTTGGCGTGGTGGAGGGTTGGCGTGGTGGAGTGGTGGAGGGTTGGAGTGTTGGAGTGGTGGAGGGTTGGCGTGATGGAGTGGTGGAGTTTTGGAGTGATGGGGTGGATTTTAGGTCGGCTACGACTAGGTCGATGTCGTGCTCGGCGTAGCGGTTGAGCTTTTTAAAGTTTTTCAGTTCGATCAGGCGACCGTCGATGCGGAGCTGGGTGTAGCCGTGATCACGGGCCCAATTGGCCAGCGGCTCGTGGTGGCCTTTGCGTCCCCGGATGAGGGGGGCGCAGAGGTAGAGTTGCTGGGCTTTGGATGCTTTGACTTGAAGCTGGAGGCGCTTTTGCAGGGCGGCTTCGCTTTGAGTGATGACGGCCTCGCCAGTGGTGGGTGAATGCTGAATGCCGATGCGGGCGTAGAGTAGGCGCAGGTATTGCGCCACCTCGGTGATGGTGGCTACGGTGGACTTGCGGGTGCCCTTGGTCACGCGTTGCTCGATGGCCACGGTAGGAGCGATGCCGGTCAGGACATCCACTTCGGCGCGGGGCATTT
>REBV01000178.1 GCA_007692545.1 Puniceicoccaceae bacterium | reverse complement strand
GATTATTACAGGAGAGCTGGCTGAGCGCGCCCGCCTGATTAACGAATTAATTCGTCCGGATGCGTTGATTTCCATACATATAAATGCGGCCCCCTGGCCCAAAGGGGAACGTAGAAAGTTGGTGGATTCGGATCATGCCCACGTCTTGATCTTTGGTTGCATGAGTGCCTGGGAGCTTGCCCAGTCTAGACAGCAAGGAGAGCTGATCAGAAAAATGATCAACGGCAGCGGTGATATTGAAGTGCTGCTAGGTAAAAGCCTTGGCCATGCCTTAGCCAAGGGCACGGGTCTGGTTGCGTCCAAGTACTCCGGTGACAATGCAGTATTGTTGGACCGCCAGCATCCCTATTTATGGGCTCGGAATTTGATGCTTTTGAGATTGGCCGAGTGCCCCGTAGTCATGCTTGAGCCCTATATTGCGAATAGTGTCACCAGTTATCCGCGGATCCAAGAAGCACTGCGTGCGCGAAATTTTCACGAACCACTCCCCGAAAATGATATCCTGCTCGAATATACTTCAGCGGTGGTGGCGGGGATCCTGGACGCTTATTCCAGTCAATAATTGATACAGTAGTCACAACTATAATCATATTTCAACTCCAATAAATACACAGACCAGAATGGCGCTACTGCCTTACTGCCACAGAGAGGGCAGCGTTTTGTGCGCATTCAGATAAATTGCTTTTTTACTCAGCCGTGTGCTCTGATCGCGAATCACCAGCTCACTCCAAAGCATACGCTGCCGAGCCTGCTCCACTAACACCAAACGTAGTACCAGCACATCGCCTGTCCTATCCGGGACCTCGCCCACCGGCGGAACACCGCTGGATAGCCGACTCGGCTGGTGGGTCTTGGCATCTTCAGTCCGGTTGAGCTTCGGTAAAACTATTTAGCCTGAACGATACGGGCAAAATAAAAGAATATCAGTTATATTCATGGGGTAATGGCAGAGGACACCCGCACTCCGTAATTAGGTCAAATCATTGAATCACCACTTCGGACGGATCGAAGTCGACTTTCGGGTAGCTCAGGTGCATGTCTTCCAGGCAGGCCACTACGATGCGGGCCACGAGTAGGTTGCGGGCCCATTTTTTGTTGGCGGGGATAATGTACCAGGGTGCGTGGGCAGGGCTGGTCTTAGCGAAGACTTCTTCGTAAGCCGCCACGTATTCATCCCACTTGCTGCGGGCCACCAGGTCGGACTGGTCGAACTTCCAGTTTTTGGCCGGGGTGTCGAGACGCTCCTGCAGGCGTTGCTTTTGGGTGTCGCGATCAATGTGGAGGAAGAATTTGATAATGAAGGTGCCCTCATCGGTCAGCATTTGCTCAAAGTCGTTGATATGGCGGTAGCGCTTGCGCCAGACCGCCTCGGACGTGAGCTGGTTGACCCGCACGGCCAGCACATCCTCATAATGACTGCGGTCGAAAATCATGATCTCGCCATTGCGGGGGGCCCGCTTGTGCACGCGCCAGAGGTAGTCGTGGCCCATCTCGCGGGTGGAGGGCTTTTCGAAACTGGCCACGTGGACGCCCTGTGGGTTGACGCCACGAAAGACGTTGCGAATGGTGCCGTTTTTACCGCTTGTATCCATGCCCTGTAGGACAAAGAGCAGCTTTTTACGGCGGTCGACAAAGAAGCGTTGCTGCAGGTCAGCCAACCGGGCGTGCAGTGCGCTCAGTTCCTTGGCGGCGGCATGTTTACCCGTAGGCAGGTCGGGCCAGGGGTCCGAGGTTACCTTCGACAGACGGTGATTCTGCTTTTGGGTGATCAGGTATTTGTCAAAATCAGATAGATGCGAATCCGGCATAGCTTGGTTGTAGGTTTTCAGGCGCTTCTGGCAAGGCTGGGATTGTGACAGTATGGATGAAGCCCTCACGGGGTCCTTCGGGCGAAGCGACAAGACCGGGCTCGCAGGGAACCGGACCACCGAAGGTGAGCGAAGTGGAACTCGGCGTATTTTTCAGCACAAAAAAGCCCTGCGTCGCCTTTTGAGCTATGCAGGGCACTCATGTTCGCAGCTTTCACGCTTCACATGGCTGCGCCATGCGTAGCCTGAAAGGCGAAGCATGGTGGAGGTGGCGGGAGTCGAACCCGCGTCCCTCGTGCTTTCATACGGGGCATCTACATGCTTAGTTTTGAGTTTATTGTCGTCGCTGAATCGCCTCCAAACAGGCTAGACAGTTTCCAGACCTTCTAAAATACGGCCGAAACCCGAAGGTCATTGTTTCAGCTATGCCTGCTAGTCGTCGCTTCTAGTCCGTAGCAGGTGTCCGGGTAGAAACGTGGGGCCAGTTTAGGCCGCCATTGCGAATTGTTCTTCGCCAATTAATTTTTGTAATGGATTGATACGGAGCCTCCATTATCTCCGACATGCAGCCTCGCACTACGACACAAGGTCGAATCCGTGACACCCCCTGAAATCAATTAAGAATTAGGAAATAGGAATTGAGAAATAGGCATGCGCCTAAGCTCAATTTTACGGAAAGAACTTGTCCGTGGTTACGGAAGTTCTTTCAAAGAACAAAGTGTAACATGCCAGAGTTTTGGGTGAATGCAAGCTCTGATTTGGAGGGTTGTGGCGTGCTCGCTTGCCGAGCGCCTGTGGTGTTGTCGGCTGATGGAGCACCTGGCTGAGCGCGACTTTAGGCGTCCGGCGAGCGGACACGCCACGAAGACTACGCGACCTCCCGGAAAGCCCAGTCGAGCCAAGGGAGGAGGGCTTCGATGTCGGCGATGAGCTTGCCGCCCTTGGGGGGGCAGGGGGGCTCTGCCCTAACATTTATACACAAGTCTTGGATTTTCGATAAATGGTCTGGAGGGAAGGTAAGCGTCTAAACAAGAGATTTGAACCATGTTGGCACGAGGCAGTGATTTTTGAAGAGCCCCTTAGCGGTATCAAATTGGTGTTTGGCATGCGTAAGTGCCCTGATGCCTTAGCATCAGGATATCCGCAGTAACTTCCTACTTGTTTTGCAGTCAGATTCTTATTGCGATAGCGAAGTCGCAAACCCGTGTCAGTCCTGTCCGTAATCGACCTGTACAACGAGCGATGGGAGCATGAAGGCTATTACCGGGAATTGAAACTGAAGTTGAAAAAAACAAAAATAGCTGAATGCTCAGTTGTTGGAAACAGCCTACATCGAGATCCTCTCAATGCATTGGGCTAAAGCACGCAGCTACGTGAGAAGACTGGAATTGCACCAGTCGAAATCTACCCCGCAATTTTTATCACAGTGGTCCGGTCGGGGCCTCAGCTGCCGGGTTTGGTGGCTGGGCTGTTTTGTAATTCCGGGGGTAGATCGTCGGCCGGGTAGGTGGGGAAGCTGAGCTCGGCCAGGCTGTGGTGCGGCACGTCGAAACGGGTTTTCCCCTCGCTCCGGTCAACAATCACGCCGACTGCGACGGGCTCGGCCCCGTGGGCGCGGCATTGCTCCAGCGCTTCCAGCACGCGCCCGCCGCGGGTGATGACGTCTTCGACGATCAGCACTTTCTCGCCGGGCGTGAATTTGAAATTACGCCGCAGCGCCAGCCGGTCATCGACTTTTTCGAGAAAGACAAAGCGCAGGCTCATCTGCCGGGCGACTTCCTGTCCGATGACTAAGCCACCCATGGCCGGGCCGACTACCGTGGTGGCACCGTAGTCCCTTAAGGCCGCCACCATGATTTCGGCCAGGCGGGTGACTTTATCCATGTATTGACAGACCTGGGCACACTGAAAGAAGTGCGCACTGTGCAGGCCCGAGCGTAGGAGGAAATGCCCTTCCAGCAGGGCACCGCTGTCTTTAAATATTTGGATAACTTCGTCGTTTTGTGGGTTCATGCGTGTGGAGTGTGCGACTGGACAGCCGAGTGACAAGCTGGAAGCTGGTGGCCACTTTCGATTTGTGGTGGACGGCAGGCAGGAAGCTTGTCACTACGTTCGGATGCTTAAATTGCTGCATCGGCATATTTTAAAAGAGATCCTGGTTTCGACGGGATTGGCTATGGGCTTGTTTGTTTTTGTCCTGCTGATGGGCAATGCACTGCGTGATGTGGCGGAATTGGTGGCGGCGGGCAAGTTGGGCGTGGGGGTGTTTCTCAAGCTGATTGCTTTGCTCATCCCTTACGTGGGGGCCTATGCGCTTCCGCTGGGAATGTTGACCGGCACCCTGATTGCGCTGGGGCGGCTTTCCTCGCAGCGCGAGATCACGGCGATGAAGGCCGCCGGACTGAGTCTTTATCAAATCGCATCACCCGTCTTTTTGATCGCCTTTATCGGAATGGTGGCGGGTGTCCTGGTCAACTTGCATTACGCACCGCAATCGCGGGTGGCTTACAAGCAACTGATGGCCAGCGCGGTCACCGAGAACCCGGTCGACTTTATTGAGCAGCGCCGCTTTATCCACGAATTCCCCGGCTATGTTATTTATATGGGCGGTCGTGATGGCTCGACCATGCAGGATTTCTGGATATGGGAGCTCGACAGTCAGCGGCGGGTCAAGCTCTTCCTGCGGGCCGCCGAGGGTGAACTGTTTTACGATCAAAGCACGCGCGAGTTGATCCTCACTTTGAAAAATGGCACCGCTGAGCAGCGCAGTGCGGCGAATCCGGAGTCCTTTGAGGGCGACATGCCGGACTCCCTCTTTTTCGGAGAATTGCCCATCGCCTTGCCCTTGGATCAACTCTTTGGAGAGACAAGCCAGCGGCGGACGCGCACCAAGGAAATGACCTTTGCCCAACTGATGGAGCGGCGTCAGGGGGAGCTAGCCAAAGAAGCGGAAACCGGTGGCCCCATGACGGATCTCCGCCTCCAGGTGCAGGTGCATTTACAGAAGAGCTTTGCCATGGCCTACTCGGTCTTTTCGCTGGCCATTTTCGGGGTGCCGCTGGCCATACACGTCGGGCGCAAGGAGACCCACGCCAATCTGGCCATCGCTCTGATCATTGCGATGACCTATTACTTTCTGATTATCATGGTGAGCTGGCTGGAGGAGAAGCCATCCTTGCGTCCCGATTTGCTCATCTGGCTGCCGAATTTGATCTTCCAGGCGATCGGCTTTTGGATGATGCATAAGGCGAGCCGGCATTAACCGGGATGCGGGATGCGGGATGCGGGATGCGGGATACGGGATATGGGATACGGGATGCGAGATGCGAGATAAATGAGCGAAGCCGGATGCAAATAGTTGAAATAGAGAATCCGCTGGGGGTTGAGTGCTTGATGGAGGGCTTTGGGCGGCGGCGTTTGCCCTTTTTCCTGGATAGTGCGCAGGCCAATGATGGGCTGGGGGATTGGAGCTTTTTTGGGGCGGATCCGTTTGCGGTGGTCAGCGGCTCGCTGGCTGAATTGCGGGCGGTGATGGAGCCCTACGCGATGGCTTCGCATCCGCGGATTCCCTTCGTCGGTGGTGCGGTGGGCTACTTGAGCTACGATTACGGTCGCCGCCTGGAGGCGCTTCCCGCTTGTGCGCTGGATGATCGGGGTATTCCAGACCTGCACTTCGGCCTCTACGACGGGATCGCGGCGCTCGACCATCGGAGCGGGAAGCTCTATTTGATCGCGCATGGACTGGAGCAAGCCGCCGACCGGGTGATGGAGCGGCTGCGCGGTATCCTCAATGCCTGTGCGGCGGACTGCCCGGCCAGCCCGGCACCCCCCGCCCGGCGGGGTGCGTGGACTTGGAATATGAGCCGGGAGGAGTTCTGCGCTGCGGTGGAGTCTGTGCGGGCTTACATCGCCAGTGGCGATGTCTATCAGGTCAACCTCTCGCAGCGCGCCCGCTGCGCCTACCAGGGCGATGGGCTTAGCCTGTATGCAGCCCTGCGCCGGGGGAATCCGGCCCCCTATGGTGCCTATTTTGATTTCGGCACCTGGCAGCTGATCTCCACCTCGCCGGAGCAGTTTTTGCGAAAAAAGGGCCGTGCGCTGGAGACCCGCCCGATTAAGGGCACCCGGCCGCGGGGGAGCACACCCGAGGCTGACCGGGCACTGGCCGCCGAGTTGCAAGCCTCCGAAAAGGACCGGGCCGAATTACTCATGATCGTTGACCTGGAGCGCAACGATCTGGGGCGGGTGGCCCGCTTTGGCTCCGTCCGGGTCGAGGGGTTGTATCAGCTGGAGCACTACGCCCGCGTCATCCACCAGACGGCCCGGGTCAAGGCGGAGTTGTCCGAGGATAAAGATGTCTATGACGCGCTGGAGGCGCTTTTTCCCGGTGGTTCGATTACCGGCGCACCCAAGATCCGGGCGATGGAAATCATTGAAGCGCTGGAGCCCACCCGGCGCGGTGCCTACTGCGGTTCGATCGGCTACATTGGCTTCGATGGGGATGCGGAGTTTAATATCGCCATCCGCAGCCTGCACCTCAAGGATGGTCAGCTCGATTATCAGGTGGGTGGCGGCATTGTTTGGGATTCTGAGCCCGAGGCCGAGTATCAGGAAACATTGGATAAAGCCCGCGCGATCCGCGAAACCATCGATCTATTATGCCAGACATCATCCTAGTGCTTCCGGGGCAGAGCGCGACTCTGCCGCCCAGCTCCCCGGCTTTTGCCCATGGCTTCGGGCTGTTTGAGACGATGCATTACGCCGGGGGACAGCTTTATTTCTGGAGCGATCATTGGGCGCGCTTGAGTCGTTCGGCCGGAGTTTTTGGCCTAGCCGTGCCGCCTGAGGATGCGGTGCTGGGCGCACTCCGCGACTTGGTGGCTGAGGCCGATCTATCGGAGGGTGTCCTTAAGCTTTCGCTGCTCAAGCTGGCCCCCGGGGATGGCAGTGACAGCCAGCTGTATGTTTACACACGCCCAAGCTTGACCACTCACGGGACGGGTCGCCTCTGGTTGGATCGGGCAGCGCCGATTTTTGAGCGCTCCCCGCTGGCCGGGCACAAGACGCATAATTACATGGAGACCATGCATCGGCTCCAGTTGGCCCGCGCCCAGGGCTACGACGATGCGCTGCGGCTCGATTCTGTCGGTCATTTGGCGGAAACCACCACAGCCAACCTATTTTTTGTGAAAACCGGCCACCTGTGCACGCCAGCGCTGGAGACTGGTATCCTGCCCGGAGTCACACGGGCCGCGCTACTGCGTAGCCGCGAGTTGGCCATCGAAACCGGCAGCTACCCGCCCGAGGTCTTACTTGAAGCAGAGGCCGTCTTTATCAGTAATGCGCCCCGTGGCCTGCAGGCGATTGGGCACATCGAAGGTCTCCCGGGGCCGGGCTGTGTCGGGTATAGTCGGACGCATCCCTTGCTGGAAGCCGCACAAAGCGCCTACGCCCGGCTGCGTGCGGAGAATGCCTGGTCGCTGCGGTGAATTTCGTGGCGTACACTTGCGGACGTCAGAGTTGTGTCATGCCGACTCAGCTTTTTTTATTTTACAGCCTGATAATATTCGGCTCTTTATCCTCCCCGTCCTTAGCTGAGATTCCCTGCGTGGCGATCGGGCAAACTTGACGCCAGCGGGTGGGGCCCGTCTTCGCGCTCTGGGCTACGCCGGGGCACGGCATCCGCGCTCTGTTGAAATTGCTGTATACGAGTATGGCAGTTGCCGCGTGGCTGGTTTGGAAGCGGGGTGGCTTCGTCGCCCAACGACGGGCATTGCTACTGTTTCTCACTCAATTGGGCCTGAATGCCCTCTGGACACTTAAACCTGGTCGCATGAAAACAGCCTAGAGTCGATACGGACAAAGGGGGAGATTATAGTCACTGGGGCTGCATGTTATTAGCCGCAGTTCTGGGTGTAATCAGCGGAGTGCCAGGGGTAATCGTAGCACCGGGTGACCACATCTGGTAGGACGGTAATGGTCCGCGGGTCATTTTAAAATTGAAACTTGGTTTGATGGATCGAAGCGCTAGCCTGCCGCCATGTTCCTCTGTGCGATAGAAACGAGTTTCACCGGCCTGGATTGGTCCGTGGTCATCGTATACATGATTCTGACGACATGGATCGGCCACGCGCTGAGTGGAAGAAACGCGACCATTCGTGAATTTTTTCTCGGGGGGAGGTCCTTGCCGTGGTGGGCGGTCAGCGGCTCGATGATCGCGACCGAGATTAGTGCTCTGACTTTTATCGGTGTGCCGGGTGGAGTCTTCGCCATGCAGGGGGACTGGACCTATCTGCAGTGGGGGGTGGGCTCGGTCATCGCACGATTCGCCGTGGCTTACTGGCTGGTACCGTTGTATTTCAAAGAAGAGATTTACAGTCCTTACGATTACATGGGCTCCCGGCTGGGAGAGGGTGTGAAGCGGCTGGTCACAGGGCTGTTTTCCCTGGGAGCCATCCTGGGACAGAGTGTGCGGGTGCTGGTAACAGCGCTGATTTTGGAAACCGTGACAGGGCTTTCCACCGAGGCCTGCATCATTGCGATCGGTGTATTTGCAGTTTTGTGGACTCTGCTGGGCGGGATGCGGACGGTCATCTGGACGGATGTGATACAGTTTGGGGTTTTCATTTTCGGCGGGCTGCTTGCCTTCGGCTGGTTGGTCGGCACTCTCGGCTGGGAGACGATATGGGAAATCAACGCAAGCGCCGGGCCGGACGGGTCGATCAACAAGTTCAAGGTCTTTGATTTCACGCCGCCCTGGGAAAGCCCGCTGCTCCACTACACATTCTGGGTGGCGGTGTTCGCGATGCCGTTTCAGAATTTTGCAGCGTTCGGTACCGACCAACTGAATGCCCAGAGAATTTTTTGCTGCGGATCGGAAAAGGATGCGAAGAAAGCAGTGATCTGGAGCAGTCTCTCGCTCATCACCACTTTACTGATGCTGGCGGTCGGTTCGGGGCTTTTTGCGTGGTATGCGGTGCAGGGCCTCAGTCCGGACGAGGCATTAAGATTCGCGGAGAATCCGAACTTCGTGTTTCCGGTGTGGATCACGACCGTGCTGCCGGCGGGGCTCACCGGGCTGATTCTTGCTGGCGCCTTCGCCGCGGCGATATCGAGTCTGGACTCGGTGCTGGCGGCGCTATCGCAGACATCGCTTTCTGCGCTTTATGGACGCGAGAAACTCGAAAAGGAGGCGGATGGGAAAGTCATGGTCTTTCGTTCACGGGTTGCGGTGATCTTGTGGGCGGTGCTTCTTTCCGGGGTGGCGGTTCTTCTCGCGGGCGGGTATGCGGAAAGCGAGAATAAGAACCTGATCGATCTCGCCTTCGGAATGGTCGCCTATACCTACGGGCCGCTGCTCGGTGTTTTACTCGCGGCTATCCTGCCGGGCCGCAGAAGTGTCCGGGGCCTCTACGCAGGTGTGGTCGTATCGATCCTGATTGTGGCGTGGGTACGCCCCGAGTTGGGGCAGTTGCTGACTGCCGTAGGGTTTGTCGGGCTGGCGGAAATACTGGAGGGATTGCGTCCCGGGATTGCCTTCCCCTGGTTCTATCCGATCAACGCGGCAATCACTTTCCTGGGGGGCTATCTCCCCATCGACAAGCGGAGACGCGGAGACATCGCGTGAACGCTAGCCAGGATTTGAGCTGGCCTGCTCCTACATGTTGGTCAGCTACACACAGGAAACGACCTTACGCAGCGCCGTGGCCGACACGTTTTCGGGCCAGCGCCCGTGCGACCTCTGTCAGATGATCGAAGCCGTCTCCCAGGAGAAAGAGGGGCAAACGCTTGGCCAGCGGGCAGCGGATGATTTCCGCCTTTTGATCCCCAGACTGGAGCGGATCCTCGTGGCCACCCCACCGCGTGAAACTTTTGAACACCCGGGGCACTTTGCCCGACCGGAGAGTGCCGTCGCCTCAACCCCGGCTCCCCCTCCCAAAGCCCTGATCTAAGGATTCAGGCATGTAGGCGGAGCACGGCGGACTCAAGAGAGTCGCCACACGAGCCTCTGCCTCTGCGTTTCACCGCCTCTGCTGGCCCGAAAGCTGGCAGGCTGTCCGCTTGAGCGCGCGCGCGTCCAAATGGCCCCGTCCGCCCAACTTGCCACCTGGCCCGAGGCTTGCCTCTGCCCGCGCAGCCAATTCGCCCGCATCCCCGATTACTGGGAGCTCTTCAACAAAGAAAGCGCCGACTCACTGAGCGCCTTCGATCTGAAACCGGAAAAGACCAC
>REBV01000126.1 GCA_007692545.1 Puniceicoccaceae bacterium | reverse complement strand
TGACGGATGGAGCCATTCTGGGCTCGGCCGAGTTTGTGCGCTCATTCCAGCGGGACTGGCAACAGGGGCGGTCGCGACCGGTGCCAGCGGGCGGTCATCCGCTGAAGGGGGCCGACTGGCAGGGTCTGGCTGTAGTCAAGGCCCTGCGGCGCAAGGTGATGATTTGATCCGAGAAACTAGCGTTTCTACTCAAGCTGCTTCATATTGCTAAGATGGCAAAAGACTGGAACAAAGCTTACGAAATGGGCGAAACCCCTTGGGACAAAGGATATGCCTCACCACCACTGGGTGAATTTCTCACTAAGTGGGGAGTGACTGGACGAGTCTTGGTTCCTGGTTGCGGCACAGGGCATGATGTGCGTTTGTTGGCAGGGAAGGGAGCCGATGTCGTGGGGATGGATATTGCGCAATCAGCGATTTTCCGGGCTGAGGCCTTCCCAGCTGTGAGTCGTGAGTGCTATGTTTTGAGTGATTTTTTGGATTTGGCGGCAAGCTATCGGGCAACATTCGATTGGGTGGTCGAGCATACCTGTCTTTGTGCACTCGATCCGAGCGAGCGATCTGCTTATGTGGATTCAGTCTGTGCTGCACTAAAGCCAAAGGCTTCTTTTTTAGCGATATTCTTTCGTGAGGTGAGTGATTATAGCGGAACAGGTCCCCCACATCCGATCAGCCGGGAAGAAATCGATTTGCTGTTTGGGCCACACTTCGAATGTGTGCAGTCTTTCATACCGACCCAAACCTACCCAAGTCGCCCCGTAGGGTCTGAAGAGGTTTGTTGGATGCGCATGCTTTGATCTATTCAAGACCGAGCTTCTGTAACTTTGGGCGGATGACCATCTGGCAGTAGGGCGCCGATGCGTTTTCCCGGTAGTAGTTTTGGTGATAATCTTCCGCCACGTAGTAGTGAGTGGCCTTGGTTATTTCAGTTACAATGGGGTCCTTGAAGTTTTTTTGAGCCTCTGCTTTGGAGGTTTCTGCGGCAGTTCGCTGTGTTTGATCGTGATAAAAAATGACCGAACGGTACTGTGTGCCAACATCGGCTCCCTGGCGATTGAGTGTCGTCGGGTCGTGGGAGCGCCAGAGCCAGTCGAGGATGGTCTCATAGGTAATGATTTCGGGGTTGTAGTGAATCTGGGCGACTTCAGCGTGGCCAGTGGTGCCCATGCTGACCTCGCGATAAGTTGGATTGTCGACATGCCCGCCCATGTAGCCTGATTCGACATTTCGGACACCTTCGATATTTTGAAAAACGGCTTCGACGCACCAGAAACAACCGGCACCGAAAGTGGCAACAGAGAGAGAGGATTTTTCTTCTTGAGTCATTGGAGCTGAGACGGGCTGTGAGTTTTCTTGTGCGCAGGAGACACTGACGCTGGCAAATAGCAAAGAGATCAAAGAGATTGCTACGGAGTGAGCGGGGCGGTGATTGAATGGTTTGAACATGTATCTGTCTGACCGTATGATAGGTATTTTGTTGCAGTCTGCAAACTCAGAGCGAAATCACTCCTGGGACTTGGGCGACTCGCTGGTAGATGGCGATAACTTCGTCGCAGGAGTGCATGTGCATTTCCATGGTGTAAGCAATAAATCGGCCGCTGGAAGATTCGTTGGCCTTGACCGGGTCGTCGGCAAAGAGATCGAGGACTGTTTGGCTGTGCGCTTTTGGCACAATGAACTTGAAGGGAAACTGGCAGGGCCAGTCATAGTTGGCATCCAGTGAGGAGCGGAATGATTGGAGAGATTCGTCTTCTTTCATGGAATTGAATGAAAGCATCGCAGTCGGCTTGTCAAAACCTGTCGCACGTTGACTGGAATCCTGAGTCAACAAGTTAGTTTTTCATGGTCGGGCCGACAGGATTTGAACCTGCGACCCCTTCACCCCCAGCGAAGTGCGCTACCAGACTGCGCTACGGCCCGACTCAGAAAACGTGGATGGAAGCTCTGGTTGGCACTTGGGTCAAGCCTTTATCTACAATTCATCCACGTCTAGTCGAATAAATGCGCGCTCGCTGGATCGGTCGCAGTTTGATTGGCCGCATTATCTCCCGAAAACAGGGTGATGGCATGGCTTACCTACGAGCGGCCAAGAGGTAGAGTAGCCAACCGAGGCTGCTAACAAATGCGGCTACGTATGTGTAGGCGGCAGCGTCGAGTGTCTTGGTTACACCCTCCATTTCATCTTGATCGACGATGCCCAGACCGACCAGTTGTGCTTTGGCTCGTTTGCTGGCATCAAACTCCACTGGAAGGGTGACGAGCTGAAAAACTGTGAGTACAAGATAGATCGCGATTCCGAGGTGGAGGAGTATCGGGCCAAATCCGCTAAAGAAAAATCCGCCAAATATGACAATCGGCAAAAGTTGTGAGGCGAACCCGGTAATCGGGACGAGTGACATGCGCAGGTTGAGAGGCGCATAGGCTTGTTTGTGCTGAATGGCGTGTCCGGCTTCATGCGCGGCGACGCCCAGAGCTGCCAGACTCGAGCCACGGTAATTGTCGCGACTTAGAGCGAGGCGTTTGTGAGTCGGGTCGTAGTGATCCGTTAGCATACCGTGGCATTCGACAATCTCCACGTCATGGATGCCCGCGCTTTGCATAACTGCTTGAGCGGCCTCGCGCCCGGTTATACGGCCACGGGAGGGGACTTGGACATAGCGGCTATAGGCGCTTTTGACCTTCATTTGAGCCCAAAGGCCTACTAGAATGGGTATGATTATTAGAACGATGATTGGTGTCATAACTATATGCTTAGATTTAATTTGATAGTGTCAGTTCCAGTAAATCGCAAGTCATCTAGTTATAGAATCCTTAAAAAGGTCGAAATTTCTAAACTCCTCTAAAAAGAGCTTTCCTTCCGGGTAAAAATATTTACCGCTTAGAAAGGTCTCGCCGAAGTAGCTCAGCTGGTAGAGCAACTCATTCGTAATGAGTAGGTCGTCGGTTCAAATCCGATCTTCGGCTCCATCTAAGCACTCGACGCTTCAGCGGCGCAAGGACTTGGAGTGCCCTGCGAAGCTCGAAGAGCGTAGCGGGGCCACGTCGATACTGCGAAGCCTGTCCCGGACTTTGGCGAGCTCAGTCGAGTCGCGTAGCTTGCGTAGCCGGACTTCTGCCCGCGATCGGCTTTAAACCGACGACCCGGGTTTGAAGGTAGGTCTCTGGTGGTCGCCTACGGCGGCACTTCGCTTCGCTGCGTGGACGATAGGCACTCACCATCAACTTTTTTCGGGACTGGAAGCCTTTGCAGCAGGCAAGTCGAGGTCGGGGTTTATTCGGTTTTTTCTTCTACTAGTCCACGGTAGAAGTTTGTAGCGTGGCCCCACATTTTAACGGTTTCCCGGCAATTTTTGAAACTTCGCCTTTCCATTATCCGTTTTTTGCTATCCTATGCGCTGCACACGTTGACCACACCACCCCATTAGTGAATTTTTCCAAAACATGATCCGTAGCCTAGGACAATCCACACTCTCTGTTGTTTATGAGTTGGGGGAACTGTCGCTATTTATCTGGGGCGCGTTGCGTGGATTCTTCAGGCAGCGTTGTCGCATGGCCAAGTTGGTCCTGGCGATTCACGAGATTGGGGTTCGTTGCCTGCCGATCGTCCTGACGGTGGGCTTATTCACGGGCTTGGTGATGGGGCTTCAGCTGTACTACACACTGGTCAAATTTGGTGCGGAGTCGGCCCTGGGCACGGCGGTGGCGCTTTCGCTCATCCGGGAGTTGGGGCCGGTACTGACGGCGCTGATGGTGGTGGGGCAGGCGGGATCGGCCATGGCCTCGGAGCTGGGCATTCAGCGCAATGATGAGCAGATCGATGCTTTGGAGACGATGAGTATCGATCCGCTGGGCTTCTTGGTGGGGCCACGACTGGTGGCCACGGTGATTTGCTTCCCCATTCTGACGGCGATTTTTGATTTGGTGGGCATTTTCGGCGGGTATTTGACGGGGTCGGTCCTGCTCAACGTGGATGCCGGCGTCTATTGGAACCGTGTTTTTGAGAGTGTGACCTGGGCTGATGTGCAGGGTGGGTTTATCAAAGCACTGGTTTTCGGGCTGATCACGATTTCAATTTGCGCTTATCGTGGCTATAATACACATCGCAAGGCATCCTTCCCCGGTGTGCGCGGTGTCAGCGAGTCGGCCACGCGGGCCGTGGTCTGGTCGAGCGTCTCCGTCTTGGCGGCGGACTATCTAATCACTTCATTCCTGCTATAAGATGGAAGCTTTTCTGAAAATACGCGGGCTCAAGAAGCATTTCGGCGATAAGCGGGTGCTGGACGGGGTCGATTTGGACGTGGCCCCAGCTTCGGTGACCACCATCATCGGTAAGAGCGGTACGGGTAAATCCGTTTTGCTGAAGTGCATCGCCAGTCTGTTAACCCCCGATGGCGGTACGATTGAACTGGATGGACAGGCCATCTCGAAGACGCGCCGCTCGACGAGTGAAGAGGCTGGCCCGCTTTTTAGCTACATGTTTCAGAATAATGCCTTGTTTGATTCGTTGACGGCTTTTGACAATATCGCCCTGCCTCTGCGGGAGGCGACTCGCTTGAACACCGGCGAGATTGATCAACGCGTAGGGGCCATGCTGGATCAGCTTGAATTGAGCGAATCGGGCGGAAGCTATCCCGGCGAGCTGTCTGGTGGTATGAAAAAGCGCGTCGCTCTGGGCCGGGCACTGATTACCAAGCCGCAGGTGGTGCTCTTTGACGAGCCGACTACGGGGCTCGACCCCGTGCGCAAGTTCAGTGTGTTTGAGATGATTGCCGATTATCGCGCGCGTTTCGGCTTCACCGCACTGGTGGTCAGTCATGATATACCTGAGGTTTTTGAGATCAGTGATCAGGTGGCCTGGCTGGATGAGGGCCTGATTAAATTTTTCGGCAAACCCGAGGCTCTCGGCGCTGATGCGCAGACCGCACTCTCGGGCTTCCTCGACAAGGCCAAATTTGGTCGTGGCACTTCGCCGGAACAGATTTCCAACAAAAAATAAATTTATGAATAAGCGAACTATAGAATTTCTTGTCGGTTGCTTCGTCCTGGTCGGACTGGTGGCCGTCCTGTATTTGGCCATTCAGGTGGGCAGTGCACGTTTTTTCGGGAGCGATAGCTACCAGTTGGAGGCACGCTTTAGCAGTGCCAGTGGCGTCAACCCAGGCAGTCGGGTGGAGATAGCCGGGGTCCGGGTCGGCTCGGTGCGCTCGGTCGTGCTGGATGACAATTTCTTTGCCAGGGTGACCTTTGAGCTGCCCAACAGCATTGAGTTGGACGACGATACCATCGCCTCGATCAAAACCGCTGGCTTGATCGGAGACCGCTTTATCCAGCTTTCACCGGGTGGCTCCGGTTTTCCGCTGGAGCCTGGCGATCTGATCGTCGACACCGAGTCCGCTTTGGATATCGAAAGTTTGATCAGTCGTTTTGCGCTCGGAGGTATTGACGAAAAGACGGACTAGGGTCATCTTCCTTAGCCATGCATATTCATTTTTATTCGGTTTTACTGGCAAGTTGTCTCATATTGGTGGGCACCACCCATGCCGTGGATGCCCAGCTGGAAAAACTACAGGCCACGATCGATGGGGCGCTTGATGTCATCTACTCGGCGGAGAATGCCGATAAGTCAGTTGAAGAAAAAGAGACCCAGGTCCGGGAAGTTATTGAGTCGAGCTATGACTTGAATGTGATCATCCGCCGTGCCATTGGCCGTAATTGGCGGCTGATGAATGAGGTCGAGCAAACGGAAGTGCTGGAGCTGGTCAAACAGTTGGTCGTCCGGTCCTACGTCAAGGGGATGGATGGCAAGAGTCGGCCCGAGATAAGTTTGGGCCGGGTCACGGAGCTATCGGATAAGCGTATCGAAATCGATTCAAGCATCCGGCTGGATGGTAAAACCTATAACTTGGTTTATCGCTTGGGGCGGATGCCCTCAGGTTGGCAAATTTACGATATTGTGGCGGAGAATATCAGTGTGGTCTCGAATTTTCGCCAGCAACTCGACGACCATTTTCGCAATAGCGACGCAACGAAGCTGATTGAACGCTTAAATGAACTACTGGAGAAGAATGCGCCTTATGAAGAACTTCAAATTTAAGCAGAGCTGGATGCTGGCCGGTGGTCTGGCATTGTTGATGGGCTGGCAAGTCTCGGTCGCCGCCGAGTCCTATCTCTCGGAAGAGGACTTTTACTACGAGGATATTGGCGCGGAACTGGATATCTACGACCCCTTTGAGCGAGTCAACCGGGTGACCTTTGAGTTGAACGATTTTCTCTACGACTACGTGATGGAGCCTATTGCCACGGTGTACACAACTATTGCGCCGGATCCCGTCGAAGTAGCGGCGACCAATTTCTTCGACAACCTGAAGTATCCCGTGCGGCTGGCGGGAAATTTACTCCAGGGTCGTTTGCGGGGTGCCTGGGTCGAGACCGGGCGCTTCGCCATCAACAGCACGGTTGGCCTGGCCGGTATCCGGCGCCCGGCGGATAGGATTGCCGCCTTTGCTCCGATCCCAGCCGAGGATATTGGGCAGGCATTTGGAGCCTGGGGAATTGGCGAAGGCCCTTATCTGGTCCTGCCGCTCTTGGGGCCTTCCAACGTGCGCGACCTGGGTGGGCTTATCGCAGACCGGGCGGTTAACCCCTTGAAAGAGCCATACAGTTTGATTCGCGACTGGGGATGGGAGAGGGAGCTTGCTTTGGAAGCCACGGAATTTATCGCGACCAGCCCCAGTAAGCTCTCCCTTTATAACCGGCTAAAGGGAGAGTCGATTGATCCCTATAGCTCAATGAAAAATGGCTTTACTCAATACAGGCGATCAGCGGTTGAAGAGTAGTGCTTAAAACACCAGCAGCTAGCCTATTCCCTTACGACTTGCTATCTTCACTCTCCAGACTGTTCAAATCTTTGGAGGTCAACAGGTCGATCAGCTTTTTCATCGCCGGTGTGAGCACACGACCCTTGCGGTGAATTAAGGCCAGCGGACGTTTGTACGTTTTGTTGTGGAATTTCAGCACCTTGAGCAGGCCCTGCGCTTCTTCGCGGGTGACTGTTGTTTGGGGGAGAATGGCGATGCCGGCATTGATCTCCACCGCGCGCTTGACCGTTTCCACATTGTCAAACTCCATCACGGGCTCGACCTCAAGGTTGGCTTCTTTGAAGATTTGATCGGTTGCTTTGCGCGTCGGGATGTCCGGCTCGAAACCGATGAATTTTTGTTTGGCGATCTCCTCCAAGTCGATCGTCTTCTTCTTAGCCAAGGGGTGCTCGGGACTCACCGCCAGCACCAGTATATCATCGTGGAATGGAATTACCTCCAATTGCTTGTGCTTTTGCGGGTAAGCGACCAGGCCGAGATCAATTGAATTCGTTAAGATGTCTTCGTAGACATTATTGGCCCGTCGATACTCGACACGTATGTTGACCTCGGGATACTTGCTCAGGAATGCCTTCACGTAAGGAGGTAGCTCGTGCAGCCCGATACTGTAAACAGTCGAGATGTGAATCGTGCCGCTGATCACCTTTTTCATCTCCTGGAGTTCACTGTTGAGCTTGTCATACAGATAGAGTATCTCCTTGGCCGAAGAAAACAGTTTTTGCCCCTCACGTGTCAGGCGAAATTGCTTCTGGCTGCGGTCCACAATTAAAATATTAAAATGTTTCTCCATCGCCCGCAGCTGTTGGCTGACGGCTGACTGAGTGATGCCATTTAGCTTGGCGGCCCGGGAAAAACTCTCGCTTTCAACTAGATCTGAGAATATCTTGAAATTTTCAATGTGCATAATTTAAAGATATATAACCGTGCCTTATCAAAAATCAAGCATAATTAAAGCAAATCTAATGGTAGGCTTATTGCCTGTCAGTGCTGCTAATACGCGATGATCGACTTTTCTGAATTCGAAAAAAACCTCTCGTTTGTGCGCGACCGGATAAGTCGGGCGTGTGTGGCTTCCGGGCGCAAGCCCAGTGAAGTGGGCCTGCTTGCTGTGACGAAGAATCACCCGGTCGACGCGGTGGACTACGCGAGTCGCTGCGGCTTGACATCGGTTGGGGAAAACCGCGTGCAGGAGGCTTCCGATAAGCGGGCTGCCTATCACGGAGCACTGCGCTGGGAGTTAATCGGGCATTTACAATCAAATAAAGCAGCGTTGGCCGTAGCGACGTTTGATCGCATTCAGACGGTCGATTCACTCAAGCTACTGCGTCGATTGGATCGATTTGCGGGGGAGGGGGGCAAGGCGCTCCCTATTTTGCTGCAATGTAATTCCGGCGAAGATCCCAATAAATATGGCTTCGCCATGGGGGAGGGGGAGGCCGTGTTGGAAGCAGCACTGGGCCTGGAGCACCTTCAGGTCGAAGGACTGATGACGATTGCACCCCTTGCCGATGATCCGGATGTGGCGCGGGTGGCCTTTGAGCGCTTGCGTGATTTGCGCGATCAGCTTTCAGAGCGATTTGGAGTTTCCCTTTCTGAGCTGTCTATGGGAATGACCGATGACCTGGAGGCGGCGATTGCAGCTGGTTCGACTCAGATCCGGGTAGGCACCGCCTTGTATGGTTCGCGTGCGTTATTTTTCGACGGGGAGGTCAACTAGGTGCGGCGGGCTGTGTTTGGTACGACATGACCAAGTTCTTCGGTGTTGGTGTCTCACGCTTCCAGGGTGCTTCTACTCCAATAAAAACACGCTGGAAGCGTGTGCTACTTTTTATTGGTTAAACTCGCCAGTAACTCAGCAAACGGCACTTCAGCGCAGCGGCCGAAGAGGGGGTTGCCGCGGAGTCCGCGCACGGCGGATACGGCGGGTGAGCTGAGCCCGCCGAGGAATCGGGCTTGCTGGCGGGGGCGCCCCAAGGCAGACGGGTGATCCTGAACCAGCGCATCGAAGCCAGCCAAATCGAAGCTTTCGAATGGGGGGCTTTTCCGGTCGGGCAGAGTCCCTGGTTGATTGCCTTGGCAAACACTGCAATGGCCACAGCTTTCAATCGTCTCGCCGAAATACTCCAGCAGATTGGCCGTGAGGCAGCCGGCTCCCTGAGCATAGTCCAGCATGCGGTGAATACGTGCGATTTCCAGCGCTTCGTGCTCTTGAAAATCAGCCGCCATTTTACGGCACAGAGCCTCGATATCCGGCTCGGGGACCAAGCGCTCAAAGCGTAGCCGGTAGCCTGCCAGCTGGAGTTCGGCCAAGCCTTTCTGCTCCATGCTTTCGAGGGCCCGCAAGACAACACTCCGGCCTTGCCCGGTGACTGCGATGGCTTGGTCCATGTCGAGGGTGATCCATTTCTTGGCCTTCTGGCAGCAGGTGAAGATTTTTTTTAAGAAGGCGGCTTGGGCGGGCTTGTAGTGGCTCAATAAGGTCCGGCTATCCGCTTTGGGCGCGAAGCGGATACTGCCGTAGTAGGGGCCCTTGGCCCGTATCACTCCTGCCAGTTCCAGCCGCGTCAGTAGGGTGCTGACCACCAGTTGACGCATGTCGAAGCGCCGCGAGAGATCGGTGAGTGCGATATCGATCTCGTCGCTGCCGAGCAGCAGGTCCTGCAAAATACAGTGCAGGCTGTCGTCGTCAGGCGTGTCGCCGTAGACGAAGTTCTCGAGTGTGGTGGCATCGTCGGGGCAGGCCAGTAGCTCGCAAATCGAGGGCGCGCCATCACGCCCCGCGCGCCCGATCTCCTGCATGTAACTTTCATAGCCTTTGGCCATATGGTAGTGGTAAACGTAGCGAATGTCGGCCTTGTCGATCCCCATGCCGAAGGCGATGGTGGCACAGATAATCGGAGTGCGGCCCTCCATGAAGGCCTCCTGAGTGGCCACTCGTTTCTCGGCGGCCATGCCCGCGTGGTAGGCGGCAGCCTTTAAGCCGGCTTGCTGTAAGTGCTCGGCCACTTCTTCGGCATGGCGCTGCAGGCTGACATAGACAATGGTCGCTCCGGCCGGGCGGGCCTTGAGCCGCTCCACCAGTCGGGCCGGGCGTTCGGCATCCTGACAGGCTGTGACCCTGAGCTCCAGGTTGGGGCGGTAAAAACCGGTATTTGTCATGTCCTCCGGTGCGATGCCGAAGGCTGCCGCCATGTCTTTGGCCACTGGTGGTGTGGCCGTGGCGGTGAGTGCCAGCACCCGTTCCACCCGCAGACTTTTCGCGGCATCGGCCAGCTTTAGATAATCCGGCCGAAAATTGTGCCCCCAGGCTGAGATGCAGTGCGCTTCGTCGACCGCCAACAAGCTGATCGTTTGCCCGCGGATCAGGTTGAGGAATCGCTCATTGCTGAGGCGTTCCGGCGCGACGAAGAGTAATTTGACGCGTCCAGCGCGTATGTCCTCGGTCACGCGGCGGTAGTCGGCTTCTTCGAGGCTGGAGTCGAGCCGTTCGGCCTGGATGCCCCGCTGGCGCAAGCTATCGATCTGATCCTTCATCAGCGCCAGTAGCGGCGAGATGACCAGTGTCAGCCCCGGGAGAAGCAGCGAGGGCAACTGATAGCAAAGGCTTTTGCCGGAACCGGTCGGGAAGATGGCTCCAGCACTCCGGCCCGAGAGCAGGCAGTTGATGACAGCCTCCTGCCCAGGACGGAAGGCATCGAAGCCGAAGCGTTCTTGCAGGAGGGCGAGTGCATTTTGGCTAGGCATAGTGCTGATCGTTCTATTACTTTCTTTAAATTACGACTCGGCTAAGCTCGAAAATATAAGTTGGCTTTGTGGCATTTAGCAGGAAAATAGCTATAAAAAAGAGTTGCTTTAGATGTGTGGGCGGCTACTTTCCGCAGCTTTTTCAGGAATCTACAACCATATTAAGTCATGCCAAGAGAGCACATTATTTTAGAATGCACCGAAGCGCGCGCTGAGGGTAAACCCGTCTCCCGCTATATGTCCAGTCGGGACAAGAAGCAACAGCCCGACCGCGTCGAAAAGAAGAAGTACAACAAATTTCTTCGCCGCCACACCTTGCATCGCGAGATCAAGAACTAATCGCCGGCTCAGTGCTTTCCAAAAACCCGCCAATCCGGCGGGTTTTTTTATATTTAAATTGTCAGGGTCGTTTCTATCTGAACGCTTACAGTCATCCCCATGAATAAGTCTGATTTCTTCCAAAGTCTACTCGCGGTCCTACGCGATGAGGTGCAGCACGCGATCCAAGCGTCGAAAGATGCGGCGGAGTATGCCACCAATGAGGAGTCGAAGGCAGATTCGCAATGGGACACTCAGGGGCTGGAGGCCTCCTACCTGGCTGCTGGACAGGCGGGGCAGGCACGCCAATGGGCGGCGGCCATCGAATCGCTTCAGTCTGATCGTGAAGATTTGCTCAAGCCGAAGGTCCAGATAGCGCTGGGTGCTTTGTTTAGCTGTGATTTTGGCGATTCGGTGGAGCACTTCTTCTTCGCTGGCACGGCGGGTGGCCAGACCATCGAGTCTGAGGGCGTGGCCGTCACCGTCATCACGGCGCAATCTCCACTGGCGGGGCGACTGCTCGGGCGAAAATCCGGGGAGAGTTTCCGTATGCCAAATGGAACACTGGGGCAGGTCTTGACGGTGGCCTGATTGTGCGTCCATCTTTGATTCCCATGAGTGCGATTGAAGATTTGTTAAAGACCGTAGCCACATTGCGCGATCCGGATAGTGGTTGTCCCTGGGATATCGAGCAGGACCACCAATCGCTGGCCGAGTGTTTGGTCGACGAGTGCTGTGAATTACTGCAGACGATAGATCGCCTCGACATGGATCATATGGAGGAGGAACTGGGGGATGTGCTGCTGCAGGTCGTTATGCATGCACAGATCGCCGCCGAGTATAGGGCCTTTGATTTCGAATCCGTCTGCCGGGTGGTCAATGAGAAGCTGATTCGCCGGCACCCCCACGTGTTTGGTGAAGCGGCTGCCGGCGACAGTGAGGCCGTGCTGGTGCAGTGGGATCAGATCAAAGCAACAGAATCCAAGCGTGGGCCCCGGCAAGTGGGGCGCTTCAAGGATCTACCCCGTCAGTTGCCGGCCTTGATGTATGCGAAAGACGTCTACAAACAGATTCAGAAAGGCGCGATTGAGACTGGGGGTCTGGTCGATGAGGACGCGATTGCAGCACTCTCCGAATCCATGGATGCAGGGCGAGTGGGCGAGCAGCTTTTTCAAATCGCGGCGGCCTGCCGGAAGCTGGGGATCGACCCTGAGTCGGCATTACGCAGCTACACTCAGAAGCTCGTCGATACACTCGAAGATGACTAGGTCCGGCCCCTTGACGATGGAGTTTCGCACGGCGTCTGGACGTATCGTGCCGATTGAAGTCCGTCGGAGAAAGGGTACGCGCCGCCTCAAACTGACGCTGGGTCTGGAGAACCAAATACTGGCCTCGGTCCCTTGGCGGAGTGGAGATGCCGAGGTCTTGCGCTTTGTTGAGAAGCAGAAAGCTTGGTTGGATGGGCAACTGGCCAAAGCGCCGCCTGCAATCGAGCTGTGCGACTGGTTGAGCCAGGTGCCACTGCTCAGCGCGAGTGGGGATCTTTTTACCGTGCGAATCGAGTCGGCCTGGACGCGGCGCTCGGAGTATCGCTTTGCCGAGGGTGGGTCGGTCGTCCTCTTGCGCCCCGAAGGTGGCTCGGAGGCGAGCCTGCGCCGACTGGTGCGGAATTTTGCCAGAGACGCTCTCAACTGCCGGGTTGCCTATCAGGCCAAGCGTCTAGGCTTGTGCTATGACACGTTATCTGTGCGGGATCAGTCTAGTCGCTGGGGCTCCTGTTCTGCGCGGCGTGGCCTTTCCTTGAATTGGCGCCTTGTGCTGCTGCGCCCGGAACTGCAGGATTACGTCATTCTGCACGAGTTGGCACATCTGACTGAGTTGAACCACAGCTCCCGGTTCTGGGCCTTACTGCACCAGTATGATCCGGCACGTCGGGAAAATGAGCGGGCTCTGGATGCGCTGAGTGGGCAGATTATGCGTGTGGCCCGGTCGAGCATTGCAGCCTGTTAGACCTCAAACCTGAAGTGCGGGCAAGGCCTCGCGCGCTTCCATCCAGTCGAGGACCATCGTCATCGCCAGGGGCAGGACGCAAAAAGCCAGAATACCCAAGCCGAAAACAAGCAGAGCCTGTGTTGCGGCAACAAACAGCAGCACAACCAGAATCAAGCACCAGCCAAGTGCGGCAGACCGGTCGATCCAGTTTGCCGTGTGCAGGCTCTGCACGGCGTAGCCACCAGCTAAGCTCAAAGAAAGCCAGAGGGTTACTTGCTCCAGCGCCAAGGCTGGAAAGAGTAAAAATACCAGCACACCTATCAACGCGATGGCCAGGCAGGCTCCCCAGATGCGCAACAATCCGGGCTGTAATCGGACGGGCCGCGCTTCCCTTGCCCGCAGGCGTAGTGAGACGAGGGTCGCGACTGTGGCCATGGAGATGGATAAGGCCCAGACGTAGAGCCAGGAGTTGACCGGAGGCTGGTAACTTTGAACATAAAATTCGACGATGAAGCACTTCGTAAACAGAAGGCCCCAGAGTAGAAGAAGGAAGCGCTCTCTTTGCGGTGAATGAGTTAAAAAGGACATGATGCGTAGTCGTGATGGTTTTTTAAGCGCGGACGAAACACTTGAGAAAGGCTGTTGAAAAAGAAAACAAATCCAACACTGTGAGTTTAATGATAATACGGCAGATTTCAATTTGGATCGTGAATTGCGTGCTGGCGGGCTCGGTAATTGGCTCGGCCAGCGAGCGCTTTAGAGATGCTTTTGAGCCGACGGAGCCATCAGGGAAGGAGGCTCCCGGTCCAGCGCCGGAGGGCATGGTCTGGATACCCGGCGGGACTTTCAGTATGGGTATCGCGGACCCAAGAGGCCTTCCGACGGGCGGACGTGAGGCCATGGCCGACGCCCGACCGGTCCATCGCGTCAAGGTCGACGGGTTTTGGATGGATACGACGCCCGTGACGAATGCCGCATTTGCGGAGTTTGTCGAAGCTACCGGTTACCTCACCGTGGCGGAGCAAGCGGTGCAGATCCCAGGAGTGCCAGCTGAGCAACTTGCCGGGATAAAGCCAGGCTCGATCGTATTTTTCCATCCATCCCGTATCGATAACCCGTATAATTACACCCAATGGTGGAAGTGGGTAGAGGGGGCCTACTGGCGAGCCCCTGAGGGCCCTGGTTCGTGCATCGAGGATCGGATGGATTATCCCGTCGTCCACGTCGCTTGGGCGGATGCCGTGGCGTATGCCGAATGGGCGGGCAAACGCTTGCCAACCGAGGCTGAATGGGAGTTTGCAGCGCGCGGTGGTTTGTGGGGCAAGCCCTATCCATGGGGCATGGATTTACGGCCGGAAGGGGCGTGGCAGGGCAATACCTGGCAGGGTTCCTTTCCCCGTCAGGACAGTGGGCAGGATGGGTTTGCCGGGCTCGCACCTGTGGCCCAATTTGCACCTAACGGCTATGGCCTATATGATATGGGTGGCAATGTTTGGGAGTGGTGTTCCGACTGGTATCTGTATAATCATTACCAGCAAAGGAGCCGTGAAGGGCAACTCATCGTCAATCCCGAGGGGCCGCAACACAGTTTTGATCCAGCTGAGCCGGGTGTGGCAAAACGAAGCACTCGCGGTGGTTCTTTTCTTTGCACCGACCAATACTGCACCCGCTACATGGTCGGCACCCGGGGGAAGGGTGAGCCAGATTCCGGAGCCAGTCATACAGGTTTTCGCTTAGTGCGGTCAGTTGGAGAATGAGTTGCCATTATGATCGAGACATTTGAAATCATCAATCAGGACTTTCCCTGGTTTTTTGCGGGCTTGGCGGCCATTTTCGGTGCACTGACCGGTAGTTTTCTCAATGTGTGTATTTATCGGATCCCCGAAGAACGCTCCATTGTTTTCCCTGGGTCGCATTGTGCCTGCGGGCGTCCCATACCCTTTTACCACAATATTCCGATATTTTCGTGGTTATTGCTGCGGGGGCGGGCGAGTTGCTGTGGTGCGCGCTTTAGCGTGCGTTATCCAGCGATAGAGCTATTAACAGCAGTACTCTTCCTGTGGGTATGGTTGATCTATCCACCCGTTGTGGCCGTCATCGGTATGCTCTACATCGCATTTTTGATTTGTGCGACTTTTATAGACTTGGATCACATGATCATTCCAGATCGTTTTTCGATTGGTGGTATGGTCATTGGCGTCGTTCTGTCGTTTGCCTTCCCCGTTCTCCATGGAGTTGAGGGACTCCCCGTAGTTGCCAATATCCACGCTGGCATCATCGCGATTATTGGTGCCTTGGTTGGCGCGGGCCTGGTCTATTGGATATCGGTCCTGGGCGAGATCGTCTTCCGCAAGCCAGCCATGGGGGAGGGTGATGTGAAGTTTGTCGGCTTCATTGGCGCTTTTTGCGGCTGGCAGGGTGCGGTCTTCGCTATGTTCGGGGGTGCTTTGATTGGTTCAATCGTCTTATTGCCCTATTTATTATTGGCGCGACTGTTTGGTTGGGGTGCGCCAGCGCCCGATGGTTCTGATGCCGAAGAAGACAGCGAGGAAGCGCTGGCCATCGGCACCCAAGTACCGTTTGGACCCATGCTGGCCCTTGCCGGGCTACTTTATTTCCTTGGCTTGCATGCTTACGTGGATGCTTATTTCGAAAGTTTCCGGGATGCATTTATTCTAAATTAATAGAAGAAATTACTTGGCATCGCGAAACAGAGTCCTACCATCCCCGTTTCTTGTATTTCCGGTGGGATATGCAAGTGGCTAAAGCACGCAGACTGTAAATCTGTTCTCTTTGAGTTCGCTGGTTCGAATCCGGCTCCCACCACCATTTAAAGATAAAGGCCTCTCCAAGACTGGAGGGGCCTTTTCGTGTCCAGACGTGACAGAGAGCGGGCTGGCGCTCGATGGGGGGTTGCTTCCCTCTGTGTCTGCTGGTGACTCAAAATGACCCGAAAAGTCTGGCGAAACGGTCCCTATAGCGGTCCACTCTTCAGCACTGTAAACGGGCTCCATTTTTTCGAGTTCAGCCGCTACGTTGATCCCGCTGTCAATCGTGTAACGGTCCGTCATGGCGCTTGTCTTGTGGCCTAGAAGCTTTTGACGGATGGAAGTCGGGGCACCATTGGCCGCAAACATGGTTGCCGAGGTATGGCGCAGGGCGTGGAAGTCTAAATCGCCAATTTCAGTCCAATATTCGATGCCGAGCGCTTCGAGGTCTTTGCGGAGGCGTGTCGAGTTAGGGATTTTGTAATCAAGGACCGGCTCAGCAGCCTTGACGTCTTGGGGCCGCATTGAGCGCAGGAAAGCGCAGGTTTCTTTATCGATATGCCGTATCAACTTATCCTTGGTCTTGTTATTGCTGGCCTGTAGCTCGATGTAGGGCCGCTCTATGTCGATATGGACGTCAGCCCATTTGAGACCCTGCAAAGAGCTTTTACGGATCGAAGTCTTGAACAGCAGGAATACCGCAGAGCGATAATCGACCGCGCCCCCGGTTGGTACTGACAAGAACTTTTTTAGAATGTCCAAAGTCCATAGGCCGCGGCGCTTCGTCTCTTTGCCCTTGGTCGTAATTGGCTTGAGGTATTCGAGGGGATTTTCCTTGAGCACCCGGCAGTGAACGAGCCAGGTCGAGAAGGCTTGCGCGTCACTCTGGTATTCCTTCTTCGTTTTGGCTGAGAGTGGTTTCTGGGTTCGTAGGCTCTGGGGATTGCTGGCAAGCCAGCTTTCAAAAGAGCGTTGCGAGATCGCGTCAGCAGTCGGCCAACTGCATTCCTTAATAAGCCGCTCGATATGGACGCGCACACCGTCAATATGCTTCTGCCCCCGTTCTTTGGATTGGAGGCTTCCAAGGTATTCGGCGAGCAGGGCAGGGAGTTCCTTCTTTGGAGCGCCCCAGAGATAAGCAGGCACTTCGTCTCCCGCATGAATACGATGCTGGACGGTGATGTATTCTTTCAGCCATTTTTCGGCTGTCTGCTTGTCAGGCGTGTTCATGGAAACGCTACGCGCTTTGAATTCCCAAGGAAGGCGGAAGAATCCGGTGTAATTAAGATCCTCAACGAGTTTCCCGTTTTTGCGGCGTTTGCGTTTATCAACTCTCATTGTCTACCCCTCTGGTTTCTCAAACTGTCAAGATACCTTGAAATATCACTCGTATATAACCGAGATGCACGCCCTAGCTTTACAGGTTGAGGCAGTTGCTTTTCTGCAATTAGTCGGTATACAGCACGAACCGAAAGGCTCAGCCTTTCTGCAACATCCTGTACCGTCAACAATCTATCCTGATTATTGGAGTTCATGTTGATTCAAGTATCCCTCAACAAGCATTTCTTTTAGCTCTTCTTCTGCTTCTAAGAGATCATGCCGATAGTTAGGATGATTGTGAACATACTTATAGAAATTACATACGGTTGTATGACTAGTTTCTATATTGCCATTCTCTTTCAACCATGTCGCAACTCCCCTCCAGCTGTATTTTTTATGATCCCGTAAATAAATTATGGTCGTGAGGTAAGGAAGCAACTCCCCCCCGGGCATTATGTTAAGTGCTTTGTCGAGCAGTTCTGAAGGGCTTAGAGGCTCGGTGAGAGTCTCATCGTCTTCGATTTCGGGTGGTATGTTTGATTCGTATTCGTTGTCCATAGTTTTACATATCGTCTTTACATTTTGTATTGTCAATGTTTTACAGAACTAAATTACATTTTAATTTGTCACTTATATTAATCTTAATCAAGGAAAGGGCGGGGGAGGGATGGCGCAGGCCTTGCGGCCTGCTTCCATCCCCCTCCCCGCCGGGATTTCTTCATCAATCATCCATAAGAGAACCTCTGACAGTCATAATGCCTTTTTCTTTGGCTGCCCAATCAACTTCAATCGATATATGAGTGAACGGAATGACGGGCGGCAGAGGGCCAGCCTTATCGTTTACGACGAAAAAGAAGGTGTGCTTCCCATCGACTATCGTTGCTTTCAACTGCTTGTATTCTTCGTTCTCCCATTTTCGGTCTATCTTCTCGACGGCGACGACTAATCCACGGAGAAACAGACCGTCTCCCTCACGGATTGGAAATGAGGGTGAGCCTGTAGTTGCTTTATCTTGTTTAGTGTCCATATCGGTATTTCCTTTGCTATTTGTTTGAGGTGGCACCGGTAAACAAGGGCGTTCTCGACGGGTGCCACCCGAGCGCTGAGAAGTCCTAAAATAATAGACTGCGCGGACTGACCGAATTCGCGCTTGAAGTAGAAGTATTTCGATGCGGCATAGTTGCCGAAGAAGTCTTTCCGATAGGCCACCGCTTTACGTGACCACAAGCGCAGCTGTTCGCGTAGGGTATAGGGAACGCGTGAACACTTTTGTTCTGCTGGGTCCTTTGCTTTCACCTTCGGCGCCTTCGTGTAAAAACCGCCGCCTGTCTGCCAGAACCGTATTCCGGCCGAGGGGCGTCCATCCTTCCGAATCGTCTTGTAATCCAACACCCAGGAAGGCAGGCAAACACCAGCCTCTTCGTCTCCATCGGCGGAGGCGATCTTCGAGACATATTTGAAAAGATAGCCAAACTCCTTCTCCCGGAGCTGCCGAATGTTGGTCAATCCAAGACCCCACCAATCTGAGAGGCAGGGAAGCAGCTCACGAGGAACGCGCTTGCGGTAACCAATAATCAAATGCCAATGCGGATAACCGTTTTCCTGAAATTCAAGTTTCCATGCCCATGGGTAGTCACGGCCCAGCGCTTTACGGAATCGAGCCAGGAACCGCCGCAACTGATCTTTGCCAACCTCGTAGGCTTTCTTCGGGCAAGACACTGCTTCTGGCACGGTCAACGTCATGAAGAGGCAATGCTTGAACACTGGAAGCCCTTTGCGCTCGATCTCCCGCCGCTTAAGATCAACACCACGTTTTGTTACCCAGTTGGGTGCCGTGTAAGGACGAATCTGAACCCCTGTTTCGCCTTCTAAGTCGGCCATTTTGAACCGTCCTTTCCAATCGGCGCGGGGCCCCCTTCCACTTTGCTTGCCCGCGAGATTGATGACTGCGTCATCCGGGCCGCTGTCGCTAAGCAATGCGCTTCGCGCACCGTTCCAGCCCCACGAGTCCCAAGCCTCCACAAAACCTTGGAGATATGAACAGGCTGACGCATTAGTCAGAGCCTTTCTTCTTTGCTGACTCAGCTATCAGCAGAATTGCCGCCTTGAGCGTTTCGGATAGCTCAGGCCATGCCTTGTTGACTAGCTTTAGCGCAGGATCAGTCCCTATAGCAGTCCAAGCACTTTCTTGGGTTTCGTTAGTCGCTGACTTAGAAGCGCTTGCTTCTTTATGCGAGATGGTTCGAATCCGGCTCCCACCACCATTTAAAGGCCACCCGTCAGGGTGGCCTTTTTTGGTGGGAGCCGGATGAGAACCAGCGCTGGTTCGACGTAGCGAAGCGGAGATGGGCCACTCGCAGAGTGGTCGCGCAGCGATGCCGCAACGCGGCACCAATCCGGCTCCCACCACCATTTAAAGGCCACCCGCCAGGGTGGCCTTTTTTGGAAAGTAGCTCACGCTTCCAGCGTGATCCTCTCCAATGAAAACACGCTGGAAGCGTGTGCTACTTTGACTGGGTCGAAGGACGGGCTGTCGGGTCGGGTATTCTGACAGACGGGCATCTTTGCCGTCAAAAAGTTTGCATCAGTTCGACGCTCTTGCGAAGCTCTGCAGTTTATGAACAAACCACGACTTAAGATCCGACGCTTTCAATTCGTGCTACAAGTTTTTTTTCTGACCTGCGGCACACTGGCTGTTGCGCAGTCAGCCACGATTGATCGTGCGATCGCACGCGGCGAACTGGCTGCTGTCCAGCAAATGATCGAGGCACACCCTCAGCTTGCGTCAAAAGGGGCACATCCGAGCCTAAGTCCACTCCACCAGGCTCTCTTGCGCCGGCAAAGTGAGATTGCACTGGTTCTGATAGCTGCGGGAGCGGATGTCTCTGCGCTTGATTCCAGTCAGCGCACGCCGGTCCATTTGGCGGTTGACCGCAATTTACCTGAACTGATCCTTCCATTGGCCAAAGCCGGAGCCGAACTGAACGGACTGGACGCCGCTGGTTGGACGCCGCTGCACTGGTCGGGTGCCAAAGATCAATTGGAAACCGCCCAGGCACTGATTGAGGCAGGTGCGGACGTGCATCAATTGAGTGAGCGTGGGGGGACCATCCTGCATGAGGCGGCCTCCACAGGGGGCGAAGCGGTGCTGCGACTCTACCTGGCGCAGGGAGTCGACACAACGGTGGTGGCGGCCGATGGCCGCACGGCCCTCGACGTCGCCAACGATTTCGACAACGAAGCAGCCATACGCTGGCTCTCACCGATCACATGGATGCCCCGCTTTGACGATGCGCCCGTTTCGGATAAACTGTCGGCCGCGATCGAACAAGCCTTGCCCCAAAAGGCCATCGCACCTGTTTTGCAAGAGCGCCGCATCCTTGTCTTTAGTGCGACTGCCGGTTTTCGCCACAATTCAATTCCGACTGGTCAAAAAGCGCTGGTGCGGGTGGGCGAGTCGAGCGGGGCCTACACGGCGATCGTGAGTGATGATCCGGCCAACTTCGAACGATCCGCCCTGGAGACCTTCGATGCCGTGGTACTTCTCAACACGACGCAGGATTTCTTCATGCCTCACGCAAAAGAGAAGGAGCAATTCAGCGAATTTGAGTGGACCCGCCTGCGGGCGCGCCATGACCGCCTGGTCAATAATTTAATCAAATACGTCAAAGGGGGCGGCGGACTTGTCGGTATTCATTCGGCCACGGATTCCTGCTATGCGCATGCGGACTACGGAAAAACCATCGGCGGCTACTTCGACGGGCACCCGTGGAATTCCAATGCGCAGGTTCGCATCGTGGTGGAGGACCCGGAGCACGCCACCATGCGACCCGTCTTTGGTGAGCAGGCTGACTTTGAACTGGTGGAAGAAATTTACCAGTTTCGCCCCGAGCCGTATTCGCGCGAACGCCTACGGGTATTACTCCGTTTGGATCCGGAGCGCAGCGACCCGCCCCAGGGCAAGCTAAAGCGAGCGGATAACGACTATCCGGTCGCCTGGGTCCAGTCGGTCGGGGAGGGGCGAGTCTTCTATACCTCGATCGGGCACAACCACCATATATATACAGACCCGCTGATGCTCCAGCACTACCTGGCCGGCATACAATTCGCTACGGGCGATCTGAAAGCAGACACAACACCCAGTGCGCACCTGAATCATGACTGAGCCTTTCAAACGACCAAAACTCGCCGTCATCGATTACGGCATGGGTAACTTGCGAAGCGTTTTGCGCGCTTGGGAGCGTGTCGGGGCCGATGCCCATCTGGCTGCTTCTCCGGAAGAGATCGGGCCAGTGGATGCCTTGGTCTTTCCTGGGCAGGGTGCTATTGTCGATGCCATGCGTCTGCTCCGGACCACAGGTTTTGACCAGGTGATCCGCGATTGGATTGCCGCTGACCGTCCATTTTTTGGTATATGCCTCGGGCTGCAAGCGTTGTTTGAGTATTCGGAAGAGGGCGATGTTCCGGGCTTGGGGGTTTTCAAGGGGCAAGTGAAGCGCTTTCGCCTGGATCCAAGTCTCAAGATTCCACACATGGGGTGGAATACGGTCAGTTTTGCGCCAGGGGCCCCGCTGACCGAAGGTCTGGATTCGGACATGGACCAGTTTTATTTTGTCCACAGCTACTATATCCTACCGGAAGACCCGCAGCTGGCACTTTTTCATACCGACTATGGTGGGCGCTTTGTCTCCGGTATACAGTCAGGAAACTGCTATGCCACTCAGTTCCATCCCGAAAAAAGTCAGGCAAAAGGTTTGCAACTATATGGAAATTTTTTGAGATCACTTTAACTTAGAAGAGTCGAACACAACTCGACTCCAGTTTACGACCAAAACCACTATGGAAAATACCGGCACGATTCGACTAGGAAATGAAAATTTCGAGTTCCCAATGATTGAGGGCACCGAAGGTGAAAAAGCCTTGGATACGCGGACGCTGCGGGCCAAGAGTGGCTGCATAACTTTTGACGAAGGCTACGGAAACACCGGCTCCTGCCTCAGTGATATAACTTTTATTGATGGCGAACAAGGTGTCCTTCGTCACAGGGGCTACACCATCGAAGAGCTGGCGGAGCACGCATCCTTTTTGGAAACGGCCATGTTGATCATCTACGGAGAGTTGCCCGCCGAAAGCTGCCTGAGTTCTTTTCGGGAACATATCAGAAGAAATGCCTCGATACACACCGGCATGCATAGCCACTTCGACGGCTTCCCGAGCAGTGCACATCCGATGGCTATCCTCTCGTCCATGCTCAATTCCCTGGGTGCTTACTACCCCGAGATGTCTTCGAACGACCGTGAGCGGGACCTGGCCCACTTCGATGAGTCCGCTGCGCTCCTGATTTCCAAGGTGCGTACCATTGCGGCCATGACCTACCGGATGAAAATGGGCATGCCCTTTGTCTACCCGGCGGATATAGGCTACACCGCAAATTTCCTGCACATGATGTTTTCTGAGCCTTATAAGCAGTATGTGGATGATAAGGGTGCCGCCAAAGCCCTCGACCTCTTCCTCATGTTGCATGCGGATCATGAGCAAAACTGCTCCACTTCAACCGTCCGCATGGTCGCATCGGGCGGTGCCAATCTGTTTGCTTCGGTGTCAGCTGGGGTGTGCGCGCTCTGGGGGCCGTCTCACGGGGGCGCAAACATGGCCGTGATCAAAATGCTGGAGGAGATTCACGCCGCGGGCGATGATGGCACCAGGTTCATCGAGGCGGCCAAGAAAGGGGAGGCTAAGCTGATGGGCTTTGGGCACCGGGTTTATAAAAACTACGACCCGCGCGCCAAGATACTCGGGAAGAGCGCAGAGTCCGTATTGGAGGCTATCGGCATCCAGGACCCACTGCTGGATATCGCCCGTAAGCTGGAGCAAGCCGCGCTGGAGGATGATTATTTTATCAGCCGCAAACTATACCCAAATGTTGATTTTTACAGCGGCATCATTCTCAAGGCTATCGGCATCCCGGTGGAGATGTTTACGGTCATGTTTGCCATCGGTCGGATGCCGGGTTGGATCGCCAACTGGAAAGAGATCGCGGAAAACCCCAAGAGCCGGATTCACCGTCCACGCCAGATTTATACCGGGAAAGCGCAGCGCGCCTACGTCCCGATCGAGCAACGCTAGTTGTTTGGACTGTTTTTTTAAGGTGCATCATTTGTCGGGGGGTCTTTTGTGGTTGTGATCGGCGGGTAGGCAGGCAGAGGCCTCGGATTGGATTGTATACACCAAAGAGAGTCGGGTTGACCTCGATACGTTTACTCTTCACCCTGTCATTGTGCGAAAGAATGAAGTACAGGAAATGCAAGGGCTTTACGGGCCGTTTAGTCTGTCAGAGCGGGTGTTGCAAAAGATCTGGCTCAAGGGGGACTTTGATCAAAGTCAGTTGCGGACCCAATCAGGACAGATAGTGCAGATCATCGATCCGGGGCGATGGAATTTACTGGAAGGACCGGACTTCATCGATGCGCGCCTGCGCCTGGACGGTCGGGAATGCGTGGGCGATGTGGAGGTGCACTTCGACGCATCCGATTGGAATTTCCACGGCCATCAAAGCAATCCGAATTTTGCGCGGGTCTGCTTACATGTCGTACTCTTGCCGGATGCCGCTCAAAAGAGCGTAGAAACCTCTCAGGGAAGCAAGCCGGAGACCATCTATCTGATGCCACTTTTGGATCGTGATCTGGAAGATTATGCGGTGGATGATGCCCTGTTGCAATTGGAGCAGGTCGAGGACACGGCCTGGATGCTCGAATTCATGAATCTGCCGCTCGATACACGCCAAGCTAAATTGCGTGCTGGTGCCGAGTCACGCTGGTCCCGCAAGCAGGCCTTCTGCGGCAAACGCCTGGCGGGAGCCGGGTGGCGCAGGGCCTGCCATCAATATTGTCTGGAGGTATTGGGCTACGCCCGCAACCGGGCCCCCATGGCGCGATTAGCCCTGACCTATGGGATTGAGGATTTTGCCTCGGGGCAGCTCTCGACGGATCGACTCTTTGAAGAAGTGCGCAGTCATTGGCGACTGAGTGGGCTACGCCCGGCCAACCACCCCAAGCATCGGCTCGGACAGTATTTATCGATCTGTGCGGCTCATCCCGACTGGCCGGAGCGTTTGATGGCCGTCTTCCAGTCTTTTCCGGTAGTCGATGGGTCGATGCGCGGAGCCGCCTTTCGCCGGGCAGTCGCTCTCCCGCAGTTACAAGGGCGAATTTCAAGCGAGGTCTTTGCAGATACGATCAGTGCCAAGCGGCTCAATACCATGATCTGTGATGCCTTCTTACCGCTGGCCCAGGCGCAGGGCGTTTTGCCGGCTGAGGCTTATTGGATGCACTGGCCGGGCGGCGATGCGCCGGATGCGCTGCATCGCTTTCTGAAGCAAGGCCAGATTATTGATCGCTCCGAGCCGTTTTCCAATGGCCAGTTCCAAGGTGCGCTGCACTGCCTAATCCAGCAATCGAGCGGAGAGCGCTAAAAAGCGACCTCATTCGGGCTTGGGTGACTAGGGCACGACGTAAACAGACATGCCGACTTCAACGATCCCGAGTAAGGCTTCCGCATTCCAGTTAGCCAAACGAAAGCAGCCGCTGGATTCAGTGCGTCCGACTTGCTCCGGCTCTGGCGTCCCATGAATACCGTAGCTCGGTAGATTCAGCCCGATCCAGACGGTGCCCACCGGATTGTTGGGGCCGGGCTGAATGATGAATTTGTCCGTGATACCTTCGCGGGCTGCGGCGGCACTCAGTATCGCCGGATTGAAGGTATAGTTCGGGTCAGCTACCCGGACCGCCACCTTTAGTTCGCCGCTGGGGCGCTTATCCACTCGCCGCGCAATGCTGACTGGTGCATGAAATAGAATCCGATCTTTCGCATCCACCACCTGCAAGCTACGCTCCGAAAGTGAGATGCGCACATGCTGGGCACGGCCCTCGAAGCGAATCGGCGGGATGTAGGGGACTTTTATTTTTTGCCCGCGCACCAGCAAGTCCATATTTAGCCCGGGGTTCAGCCGAAGGATCAGAGCAGGATCACTTTGGCTCTTCTCAGCGATCATTTCGAGGATTGAGTGATAGGCCATGCGGGGGCGCTGGCCGCGCTCCCGCCAACTGGTCGGGGGTGGGTCGATCCGGTCAAAGTCGGCCTGGGTCAATTCAATGTAAGCAAAAACCGGCTCACGGATCTTGAGCTGTCGGCGGGTGGTATCGTCCCACTCGCCACTGGCCACCAATTTATGCGTGCCCTGGTAGGCGACGAGGGCTTGGCGGCTCTGATGCCCCAATACGCCGTCAATGGAACCAGGGGAATAGCCCAAACGGGCCAGTGCGATTTGCAGTTCGAGTATGTTCTCAATCGCACGCGGAGGCAGTTCTGGCGGCGGGCTTTTTGTGCGATCACCGGGCAGCGGCAGCCATTGGTAGACTATGCAAGCCAGCAGAGCCAGACAGCCGATACCCAAGGTAAACTGCTTCCAGTTCCTGGAAACTTTTTTCTTCGCGCTCAAACTGTGCTCAGCTAATCAGGATTAAAAGTAAGGCCCCGGCCTAAATTGTGTACTCAACCAGCGGCTCGGGATCGAGTATACTGGACTTGGGCATGCGTGCGGTCAGCTCCGCCTCAAACCAGGCGCGGGCATTCGTATCCCCATGGGCCAGGACAATGGCCCGGGCAGCACTTTCTTCCGCATAGTCAACGAGCTCTTCGCGGTCGGCGTGCCCGCTCAAGTCGAAGTGATCAATCGAAGCGCGGATCGGTGCATTGTAGTCCAGCGCATCGAAGAAAAAGGTGTCCGCTGCCTGATCGGCCAGCAACTGGCCGCCCGGTGTATCCGGATCGCAATAGCCGACAAAGCAAATACCGTTCGCCGCATGTGGCAGGAGGGAAGCGGCGACTTTGTAGGAAGGCGTGTGCTCGACCATCATGCCACTGCTGACGAGGTAGATACCCTTGCGGGGCAAGTCTCGGCCCGGACGCATATTCATGTCGACCGCGCGGACCTTCATTTTATCCAGCATCTTGATGTCGAAATCGATGAGTTGAGTCTGCTGGCGGATCTTGTCGAAGTATTCGCAAATGGCCATCCCAAGCCCGGCGGCATAGATCGGGCTCTTGGGTAGGCGGCCGAAGCTGCGGGCTTCATAGAGGATTTTAAACAGCTCCTGCATACGGCCCAGCGCGAAAACCGGTATCAGGCAGCTGCCGTCGCGCTCAAGGATGGCACCAATCTGATCGAGCAGTTTATCCACTTCGCTATCGCGACTCTTGTTCGACTGGCGGCCTTTAGCTCCTCGCGTCGTCTCCAGCACGAGCGTATCGATGGGGCCTTTGGGCAGGTGTGCGCCGGGCAGTGTGCGCTGCGCGGTGAAGAGAACATCCCCGCTGAAAACAATTCGTCGCTTCTGATAGATCAGCTCCACGGCGGCGGCCCCGGCCACGTGGCCCGCCGGGTGGAGTATGACCTCGATCTGGTCCTTGCCCTTGCGGTAGATTTCGCCATGTTCAAAGCGTTGAATCGTGAGTTGCCGGGTGAACTGGGCCACATCTCGATGTAAAAAGAGCGGATACTCCGCGATGCCGTGTTCTTCACGCTGACGCTTCATCACGTTGATCGAATTACGCAGCATCCGGGGGGCGAGGGTCACATTGGGCGCGGCCGTGATGACCGGTGCCTTCGGATTGTTGGCTGTGACGATGGGCATGGAGCCCAAATGGTCGAGGTGGCAGTGCGTCAGCACGATCAAATCCAGATCCAGATGCTCGATCGGTTCGAAGTCGGGCAGGGCGTCATAGCCGAGCTTCTTCGGGTTCAAGCCTGAGTCGATGAGAATATTGAAGCTGCCAATCTGCACGAAGGTGGAATTCGCGCCGATTTCACCATGTCGGTTGAGGTCGATAAATTTCATTGGGTGATCCACTCCTGGAGTCTGCGTTTTGTCATTGGCGGAGGTATATCGGGAGAAATCGAATTCACCAAGTCTGAAAAATCCTTGTGAATTATCAGTTATCAACAGATCCTGCAAAGAGATGAAGCTACCGACTATGACCGATCAAGCACCCAACGACGAAATACTTGCCTCCCGCATCACGGCGCTGGAACGCCACGTCACCGAACAGGATACGGAAATTTACCGGCTTGCCCAAAAAGTCGATGCGCTGATCAAAGTCGCCAAAGATCAGAAAGCGCAACTGGCCGCCATTGCAGAGCTGAGCTCCAGTAGTGCCGACGAAATGCCGGCCGATGAAAAACCACCGCATTATTAGTTCCAGCATTCGTTTCCAAGACAGTTGTCATTCCCCGGATTGGTGTTTTATCTAAGCTTATGAACTGGAAAAAAGTCCGCGAATTTGAAGATATTATTTACGAGAAGTGCGATGGCATCGCCAAGGTCACGATCAATCGTCCGCATCGGCGCAATGCATTTACGCCCGATACCGTGGCCGAGATGATCGAGGCCTTTACCGATGCCAAGGACGATACTTCGATTGGGGTGGTTCTTCTGACCGGCTTCAACCCACAGACCGATGGGAAATTTGCCTTCTGTGCCGGCGGCGATCAAAAAATACGCGGCCACCAGGCGGGTGGTTATATGGGTAAGGACGGCGTGCCCCGGCTCAACGTGCTCGACCTGCAAAAACTCATCCGCTCCATGCCTAAGGTCATTATCGCTCTGGTCGCGGGCTACGCCATCGGCGGGGGGCACGTGCTGCATGTCGTGTGCGATCTAAGCATCGCTGCCGACAATGCCGTGTTTGGGCAAACGGGCCCCAAGGTCGGCAGCTTTGATGGTGGCTTCGGCTCCAGCTATCTAGCCCGGATCGTCGGCCACAAAAAAGCCCGTGAAATTTGGTACCTATGTCGTCAATACAATGCCCAGGAAGCCCTCGATATGGGCCTGGTCAATAAAGTGGTGCCTTACGAATCGCTCGAAGCTGAGGGCGTGCAATGGGCCCGGGAAATTCTGCAACATAGCCCGCTATCCATTCGCTGCCTCAAGTCAGCCTTCAACGCCGACGTCGATGGTCAACAGGGCCTGCAGGAACTGGCTGGCAACGCCACCTTGCTCTATTACTTGACCGAAGAGGGCGAAGAAGGGCGTAAGGCCTGGAATGAAAAACGTGCCCCTGACTATAAAAAATACCCGTGGCTACCTTAAGCAGGGGGGGAGCATGCGAATCATGCCTGACTTACTATAATTCGGGTTGACATAGCTGTCGGACGAAATCACACCTTCTCACCACATGCTCGGGTGGTGGAATTGGCAGACACGCCAGATTTAGGTTCTGGTGCCGTAAGGTGTGCGGGTTCAAGTCCCGCCCCGAGTACTTTTACGGAGTGCGGGTGTCCCCTTCCATTACCCCATAAATAACTCATGAGCTTCACACATATCCTGTCATTTTCGATAACCCCGCCAATATATTTGAAAACCCGGTGGCCGTGGCGAGCGGCCCGCGTCAAGATAGCCTCCCATTAGGGCGACTATCCTGGTGGCTTCAGAGATTGTGACAGGCACGGGTAGTTTTTTTTGAGCGTAGGCTTTCAACACCTCAAGCTCCAGTGGCGTGAAGATAAGCTCGGCGGACAGTTCCCCGCACTGACGCCCCAGCAGGCTCATTAAGATGATGCGTCATGCGACGACCAAGTCCACGGCGATAGCTCGTTTGATATTTTCCGGCGGTGCGGTTTTTCACCTTTTCTATGTTGCAGCCGCTTTTAAGCACGCGGTGCCATTCTTCGATGCGCCATCTGGCCCGATACCACCTCACGCATTGCAGTGCGTCGGCATCGTTTTTCACTGGCAGGGTCGTGATCAAAAACCACTCGATTGGCTTGATGTCTGCGGGAGTGTCAACCTCCCCCAAATGAACCATCCACAACTTGACCGGCTGCTTGTTGCGATGGAGCGTCGAGTCCGGCGGCGGCAGTTCAATGCCGCTTGCTGTTACTGCGCCCGGGGGTGCTTTTACGGGCATAGCAGTCCGAACGCAAAACGCCCAGGGGCAGACCGCCATCGTCATTGACGACAAAGGTGCTGTGTAGCTTCAGCCCCTTCGATCCGGCGCCCTTACTGGAGTTCTTCCCATTGACGCCCAGTCCGGTGCAGGCATTCAAACTATTGAAGTTCAGTTCGCTGGTATCCTGAATCGCCAATACCACCGACTGTCCTCGCATCCGTGCAATGGTCTGCCCGCGATGAGGCTTGAGCATGTTTTCAAAGGACTCATCCCGATAATCTTGACCAAGTGCTTGCGCCGCCTCACGGAACACCGCCAGTTAATCGACTGGGCTGGCGTGTTTGGCTACTTCTTGTTCTGATCTTTGGTAAAGATAACTTACCTGAGCGATCCAGTTGCCGGAGTGAATGCGCCGTTGTCTGGATTTGCGCTCGCCCCTTGGCGTCGAAAAAACCAAAGTGTTCACACAGATGCGCAGCAAGCTCCACGCGCTTGATAGCCGTGTGATCGCTTAGATAACTCTGGATATACTCAATCGACGCTGGCGCCGAAAGAACTTGGTTGATTTGGCTTTGCTCTTTCATGCACATAACAATGCGCACCAATTTAAGGATGATCAGAATTATTTATGGGGTAATGGCAGGGGACACGCACCCTCCTGGGGCACCCCGATACGATTCAGTGCTTGGGCCTAGCTAATTTTACCTTTTGGTCAAACTATCGCCGGAATTGCGATAAAATCAAATTGTTGCTTGCATGAAAAAGGTCTCAAACTAAGTTCCGAGTCTTTGGGAGTTTGGGGGCGCTCAGTACCGACGTATTATGCAAAACACAAATTTAGCTTACGACAGTAAAGTAGAGGGTGAGATTATTGTCACTCAAGCGGATGCTGTTATTAATTGGATTCGGAAGCATTCGGTCTGGCCGATGCCGATGGGTTTGGCCTGCTGTGCGATCGAGTTGATGGCGGCGGGTGCCTCTCGTTTTGATATTTCGCGCTTCGGCATGGAAGTGATGCGCTTTTCTCCCCGTCAGGCAGACTGTATGATTGTGGCCGGCACTGTGACGTATAAAATGGCGGAGGTTGTCCGCCGGATTTACGAGCAAATGGCTGAGCCGAAGTGGGTGGTGGCCATGGGGGCCTGTGCCAGCACGGGTGGTATGTATCGTTCGTATGCGACGATGCAGGGCGTCGATCGTATTATTCCAGTGGATGTCTATGTCAGCGGCTGTCCGCCGCGCCCGGAAGCATTGCTCGATGCGATGATTAAACTGCAGGATAAGATTGGCCGGGAACGTTCCGCCAGGAATTTGACTGCACGAAACCACCAGCCCGCTCAAACAGCGGCCTTGGCGGGGGCTGGAAAGGAAAGTTAAGCCATGCTACAGAGCGAATTAGCTCAATTTAAAGAGCGCTTTGATTATTTATCAGAGCGCCCGTCCTCGGATCATTTGGCTGTCAATTGCCCCGCTGATAAGCTGGTCGAGCTCTGCACGATTCTGCGCGATGAGTTCGGCTACGATATGCTGATCGACGTGACGGCAGTCGATTGGGACGCGCAGAGCCCGCGCTTTACCGGGTTTTATCATCTGCTCTCCACGACGAAGCACGATTACCTGCGGATTGCAGTCGATTGTGCTGACGATATTTTCCCGACGCTGCCTTCGATCTGTGGCGTGTTTGCGGCGGCCAACTGGCACGAGCGCGAGACCTTCGACCTGATGGGGATTCGCTATGAAGGGCATCCTGATCTGCGTCGGATTTTAATGTGGGATGCCTATCCCTACCACCCGCTGCGCAAAGATTTCCCATTGGCCGGAATCGAGGTGCCACTCCCCGCCGCCGATGTGGCCGAGGCCACCCAGGCCAAGGTTATCGCAGCACCGATGATGGGCGGACCCTTTGTTTCCTCCGGGGATGGTCCCATGAGCGAGACGGAGCCCCAAGCCCGCGACGAGAGTTGGACGGAAAGCCACGAAAAACCGACCGACCGCAGTGAAGACTCCACAGATTTAGCGAGATAAACGATCCAATGGCCACGACTACCAAAGAAATTTCGATCGGCGACCTCGGCGCCCGCAGCAGTCAGATCAGCTCCGATCTCGGCAGCGAGTTGCAGGGTGAGGCTATGGCCCTGAATGTCGGCCCCTCGCACCCGACGACTCACGGGGTGCTCCGCCTGATGATGGAGTTGGACGGCGACATCGTGAAAAGGTGTGAGCCGGTGCTGGGCTATTTGCACCGGGGCGATGAGAAAATTGCCGAGAGCATGACCTACAATCAGTTTGTGCCCTACACGGATCGCCTGGACTATCTGGCCCCTTTGGCCAACAACGTGGCCTATGCCATGGCCGTCGAGAAACTGGCTGCGCTGGAAGTGCCCGAACGCTGTCAGGCGATTCGCTTGCTGTGCTCGGAACTGGCGCGGATATCTTCCCACCTGCTGGGGATTGGCGTCTATGGCATGGATGCCGGCGCGTGGACGGTCTTCATGTATACCTTCACCGAGCGTGAAAAGCTCTACACGCTCTTTGAGGAACTGACCGGCGCCCGCTTCACCACCAGCTATACACGGATCGGCGGCGTGGCCCGCGATATTCCCGACGGCTGGCTGGGGCGGGTGCTGGAATTCTGCAAGGGTGTGCTGCCGGTGCTGGATCAGGTCGACACATTGCTCACCCGCAATCGTATATTTATGGACCGCACGGTCGGCATCGGCATCATCTCGAAAGAGGATGCCATCGCTTACGGAATCACCGGGCCCAACCTGCGCGCCTGCGGTGTCGATTTGGACCTCCGCAAAGACAAGCCTTATCTCGGCTACGAAAAATACGACTTTGAAGTGCCGGTCGGGACGAACGGTGATTGCTACGACCGCTATCTGATGCGGGCCGAGGAAGTGCGGCAAAGCGTAAACATCATCCGCCAGTGCATCGACCAGTTCCCCGTGGGCAGTTACTACGCTGAGGATGCCAAGAAGATCTTTGCGCCCCACAAATCGAAGGTGCTGACCAGCATGGAGGAGTTGATTCAAAACTTCATGATCGTGACCGAAGGCCCCCAGGTTCCGGCCGGCGAGGTTTACTTTGAAGCAGAAAATCCGAAGGGTGCCCTCGGCTTTTTTATCGTTTCGAAGGGTGGGGGTGTGCCTTACCGCCTGAAAATCCGCGGCCCCTCTTTCTGCAATCTAAGTATTCTTGATAAGCTTATCCCCGGACACTATCTGACCGACATCACGGTGATCCTGGGATCTCTCGACTTCGTCATGGGGGAATGCGACCGGTAGGGGAGAATTAAGAATTAAGAAAGAAGAGAGAGGAATTGGAGAGAAGAGAGAGGAATTGGAGAAGAAGAAATTGGGTGACGCTGACTTATGAATTTAAAACCAGAAACGATTGAAAAAATAGACAAGCTCGTGCCGCGCTACCCGACGGTGCGCAGTGCGGCGCTTCCGCTCTGCCATCTGGTGCAGGAAGACCAGGGCTATCTCTCCCACGAGGCAATCGAGTGGATCGCTGCGCGGCTCGAATTGCAGCCGATCAACATCCAGGAGCTGGTCACTTTCTATCCCATGCTTCGGACTGAGCCGACGGGGGAGTATCACGTGCGGGTCTGCCGCACGCTGCCTTGCGCTTTGGCGGGTGCTTACCAGACCTGCCGGCGCTTCGAGGAAGCCTTCGATTGTAAGGTTGGGCATACCAGCGATGATGGTAAAGTGACGCTTGAGTTTGTTGAGTGCCATGCCGACTGCGGGAAAGGCCCGGTTGTTATGGTCGGTGAGACTGAATACACTGACATTGATCCTGATCAGGCGGCCGAGATGGCGGCCAAAATGAAAAGCGGTGAGCTGCCCAACGGACTGTAGCCCCCATCACGCATCCTTATTTCTTAATTCCTCTTTCTTAATTCTTATTTCCTAAATCTTATTTCTCACCAATGGCCATTCAAGAAACCAGACTGATTTTTAAGCACATCGATGAAGCGGGCTATACCAACGACATCGACTGCTACATGAGGCATGGTGGCTACGAGCAACTGAAGAAAGCCGTCACCATGAAGCCGGAAGACATTTGTGCAGAGGTGATGACTTCCGGTGTGCGGGGTCGGGGTGGCGCCGGTTTCCCGGCTGGTATGAAGTGGAAGTTTCTCGACCGCAAATCGGGCAAGCCGATCTATCTGATATGCAATGCAGACGAGTCGGAGCCAGGCACCTTTAAGGACCGGCAAATTATCCACCAGGACCCGCACCAATTGATTGAGGGCATGATGTGTGCGGCCTATGCCATCCAAGCCAAGCTGGCCTTTATCTATATTCGGGGTGAATTTTTTCAGGGGTATCGGATTCTGGAGCGGGCCATCGAAGAAGCGCGTGCCAAAAACTTTCTGGGGGATGACATTCTCGGCTCCGGCTACTCCTGTGACATCATCGTGCACCGGGGTGCGGGCGCTTACATCTGTGGCGAGGAAACCGGGCTGATTGAATCACTCGAGGGCTTCCGGGCCAACCCACGGATCAAGCCGCCTTACTTTCCGGCGGCCTTGGGTGCTTATCAGTGCCCAACGATCGTGAACAACGTGGAGACACTCTGCGATGTGAAGCACGTCCTTGAAATGGGGGGCGAAGCCTTTGCCAAAATTGGCACTCCGGGCAACACGGGCACACGTATCTGGTGCGTATCCGGCCACGTGCAAAAGCCCGGCTACTACGAGTTCGCTTGTTCGGACATTACGCTGGGGCAGTTAATTTACGATGTCTGCGGTGGACTCAAACCCGGACGCACGCTCAAGGCTGTGATTCCGGGGGGCTCTTCCTCCAAAATACTGCGGGCCGACGAACGCTTTAAAGGCAAGCTGAAGGATGGCACCGAGTTTGACTGGGGCATCGAGGACATCCCGATGGACTTCGATAGTCTGATGGCGGTCGGCTCGATGTCCGGCTCCGGTGGGGTCATTATCATGGACGATACCACCGACATGGTGGAAG
>REBV01000138.1 GCA_007692545.1 Puniceicoccaceae bacterium | reverse complement strand
GAGAAGCTCGAGGTAGTCCTTAACTGTGCGATTTCGTTCCAACCGCTAAAGCGCTCCAATTAACCTTGGCTTCACTCCAAAAAAATCATCAGGTAGGATTGAGTTCTTCTGCTGCAGTTCGGCGGGCGATGCTTTGCCAGTGGACATAGCGATTTGGTCTTCGCGTCGGGATTATGCCCGAGTGCTTGCGAAGCCTTGGTCGTAGTCTCGAACTGTAGGCAACTTGCTCATGAACGCGCTAAATATCAGTGGTTTAGTCGGAAAGGTCAAGAATGGCCTTCAAGTATTTCATTGGGGAAATCATGGGATTTACCATTACGCCTATGGCTGTCGCTCCTTCCGTCGAACCCCATGAAGTGGCAACAGGGGTTCAAATCCCGGCTGAACTGTTCGGGCACAAAATAGCCCTTTGGTTGTAATGACCGCAGGGCTTAAAATGGCCTCCCGTAGGGGATTGGTGCCGCTTCGCGTCATCGCTGCGCGATCAGCCTTTGGCTGCCCCTTCTCCAGTAGCTGTCGCTCCTTCCGACGAACCCCATGAAGTGGCAACAGGGGTTCAAATCCCCACTGAACCGTGTGGGCATAAAAAAGCCCTTTGGTTATTTTGACCGCAGGGCTTAAAATGGCCTCCCGTAGGGGATTCGAACCCCTGTTGCCTGGATGAAAACCAGGTGTCCTAGACCGGGCTAGACGAACGGGAGGGAGGAGGAAGTCACGGAAGCTATGTTTCCGCCTAGTCCCTGCAAGTCTTTTTTTAGATAAATGTGTCTTTTTTGTTTTTGCCGATAGAAACCATTTGCGCCGGGAAGACTGAATGCTCATCTAGGGAGTATGAATTTTTCGAACTTGCCTTTCTCTATGCCCGAAAAAGCACTGCTTGAGGTGGTTGGCTTGCCGTATCCACTGGTCGCGTCGGGCAAAGTGCGCGAAGTTTTTGATCTGGGCGATGCCTTTCTAATGGTGGCGACGGACCGGGTTTCCGCCTTTGATGTAGTCATGCGTGAGGGCTTGGCGGGGAAGGGCATTGTGTTGACTCAAATCAGTCTTTACTGGTTTGCGCGTGCGACTGCGCTCACCAGGCATCACTTGGTCGATGATCACGCGGCCCGCATTGCGGCATTGGGCCGGGACTATCCGGAGCTGCAGTATCGCAGTATGATCGTGAAAAAACTCAAGCCGTTGCCGATCGAGGCCGTGGTGCGGGGCTACCTATCCGGATCGGGTTGGAAGTCGTATCAGGAGACGGGGAAGCTTTTTGAGTATGCCTTGCCCGAAGCGCTGAAAGAAAGTGCTCAACTACCGGAGCCTTTGTTTACACCGACGACCAAGGCGGCCAGCGGCCATGATCTGCCGATCAACTGCGTCGACGCCGCGCAATTGATTGGAGAGACCTGTTTTGAGCAGGTCCGCGAGGTCAGCCTTCAGCTTTATCAAATGGGGGTGGCACGGGCCGCCGAAGCGGGCATTTTACTGGCCGATACGAAGTTTGAATTCGGCACGGATGGAGCGGGTCAGCTTTACCTGATCGATGAGGTCTTGACGCCGGATTCTTCGCGTTTTTGGCCGATGGAGAGTTATGCCCCGGGTGGGCCTCAGCCCTCCTATGATAAGCAATTCGTCCGCGATTATTTGGAATCGTTGGATTGGGACAAGTCGCCGCCAGCGCCGTCTTTGCCGGAAACAGTCTTGAGTGGCACGCTGAATCGCTATATTGAAGCGTATGCAAAGATTGTTCGATAGTTTCACTTACACTCGCGAAGCGCCATGCCGATTTGGCTGATAGAATTATTTGGGGCGCGTGATTTGAATAACGCGTTTCTTTTTCTTGCGCTCATGACAGCGCCGTTATGGATTGCCATGATTGCATTCCCGCGGATGCGTTATCTGCGGCAGGTGGCACAGCCCTGGGTCGTTATTCCGCTGTATTCAGTCGTATTGGCTGTGATGCTCTGGAAGTCTTACGAGGCTGGGATGCTGCCGCGCTGGACGCCTGGTGTGAGCTACGATGCTGCGCAAAGTCTGGCTCGGCACCCGATCGCTTTTTTGGTTCTCTTTTGTAATCTACAAATTATAAATTTGTTTGTGGGTATGATGATGTATCAGAAAGCGATACGCAGTGGTTTTAATGCGCCGATTGAATTGACGCTTTGTTGGTTTCTCGGTGCACTTTCCCTGATCCCCTTTGGTCTGCGATTGATTCTGAGGAGGCAGGCCGGGCTATGACTGAGTTAACGGGCTTGGGCATGACTGATGTGGCATCGCGGTCCCGCAGTGGCCGGGTCTGGAAGCTGGGTCTTTTACTGGGCTTGGTCATCGTCGTCTATGCCGTTTTCCGCAACTATTCATACATACGGGCGGGCATGCTGGGTCCGGACTTTTCGATCATTCAGGATGCCTACCATTTCAATTTTGGGGAGTTGCCGTTGATTCTGGCGGTGGTGGCTTTGCTATTCGCCGGTCTGGCGGTGACCTGGGCCCGGTGGCGGAAGTCTTTAATTTGGTTGAGTATTCTGTATGCCTTTCTGGTCTTCGATTTGCTGGCGTTACGCTACTACGTGACCTACGTGGAGCCGCAGCGACTGGTGGTTCACCAAATACGCCTGGAAACACCCAAGCTGAGTGAGCCGGTTCGAATCTTGCACATTACCGATATTCACGTAGGCGCTATCGGCGATTATGAGGCATTTATTTTTGAGCGGATCGAGAGCCTGCAACCCGATTTGATCATCAATACCGGGGACTTCTTGCAAGTCGTACCGCCGGCCACTTTTGAGAGTGAGTGGCCGAAATTGCATGCTATGATTGCGCGGGTAAACCCCCGGCTTGGAACCTACGCCGTTTTTGGTGATACTGAGCGTGAGTTGTATCGCCTGACGCCGGAGGAGCTGGAGCCGATGGTGATGCTATCGTCGCGAAAGGAGCGCATCGACACGGGGGGCGGATTTATTTCGCTGCATGGTCTGAGTCTTTATGAGTCCAACTCCGGCGAGTGGGCTCTGCGTTCGATTGGGCAGTGGCTGGAGCAATCGGACCCTGACGACTTTCGTATGTTGCTTGGGCACTCGCCGAATTATGCGCTGAAAGTGGGGGACTTGCCGATCGATCTCTGTTTGGCTGGGCATACGCATGGCGGGCAGGTTCGCTTGCCCTTTTATGGGCCATTGGTGATCGACAGTGAGGTGCCGAGGGAATGGGCACAGGGCTTTCGCCGGGTGGGAATTCCCTATCTAAACGTATCGGCCGGGGCGGGGTCGAACCGTCATGGTGGTTTGCCGCCCCTGCGTTTCAACTGTCCGTCGGAAATGACAGTGATCGAGCTGGTCCCGATGCGGCCGATTCGCTGAATTTGGCATTGCAGAAGCGGGTGTGGGGCATTTGCTTGCGGGACTTATGTCAAAGCAGGCACAAACCGCAATCACACCCACTCGCTCCGAGGATTATCCGGAATGGTATCAACAGGTCGTCAAGGCCGCCGATTTGGCGGAGACTTCACCGGTCCGGGGCTGCATGGTGATCAAGCCATGGGGCTACGCCATTTGGGAGAATATACAGCGCGACCTGGATCGCCGCTTCAAAGAGACAGGCCATAAAAATGCCTATTTCCCACTCTTCATCCCGATGAGTTTCTTACAAAAGGAAGCCGACCACGTGGAAGGCTTCGCCAAAGAGTGCGCGGTGGTGACCCACTCGCGCCTGGAGGCGGATGCAGATGGCAAACTACAGCCGGCGGGTCCGCTGGAGGAGCCGCTGATCGTGCGTCCCACCTCCGAGACGATCATCGGTGAGCTTTTTTCGAAGTGGGTGCAATCGTATCGGGATCTGCCATTATTGATTAATCAGTGGGCCAACGTCGTGCGCTGGGAAATGCGCACCCGACTCTTCCTGCGCACGGCGGAGTTTCTCTGGCAAGAGGGCCACACCGTGCATGCCACCAAAGAAGAGGCGATGGAAGAGACGCGCAAGATGTTGGAAGTCTATGCTGATTTCTCTGAGAACTTTATGGCCGTGCCTGTCATCACTGGGGAGAAGACCGAAGGGGAGCGCTTCCCGGGGGCCGACGCGACCTTTGCGATTGAAGCGATGATGCAGGACCGCAAGGCCTTACAGGCGGGAACTTCGCACTTCCTCGGGCAGAACTTTGCCAAGTCCAGCAACATCAAATACCTGAGTGCGGAGGGTAAGGAAGAATTCGCCTGGACGACTTCCTGGGGCGTATCGACCCGCCTGATTGGTGGGCTTATCATGACGCACTCGGATGACGATGGGCTGGTGCTACCACCGCGTATTGCACCTTCGCATTTGGTCATTATTCCGGTGACTCCGAAAGAAGAGACGCGCCAGCAGGTGCTGGACTACTGTCTGGAGCTCAAGCAACAGCTTGAAGGACAGAGCTACATGGGCGCGCCTGTGCGGGTCGAGTTTGATGACCGCGACCTGCGCGGCGGTGAGAAAGCGTGGAGCTGGGTGAAGAAGGGTATTCCGCTGCGCGTCGAGGTCGGCCCTCGTGACATGGAAAGTGGCAGTGTATTTGTCGGGCGGCGCGACCGTGCGCCGAAGGACAAGCAAAGTGTGCCCCGGGATACATTTGTGGCAGGGATTGCCCGGCTATTGGACGAGATTCAGGCGGGGTTGCTGGCTAAGGCCAAGGCATTTCGGCAGGAGCACACCCGCGAGATCACGACGGAAGCTGAGTTTGTGGAATTCTTTACGCCGAAAAATACGGAGAGCCCGGAGATACACGGCGGCTTTGCTTCCATGGGCTTTTGCTGCGATGCAGAGCTGGAAGACAAGATCGCCAAGGATCATAAAGTAACGGTCCGTTGTATTCCTAACTCGACGGTGGAGGAAGTGGTCCCCTGTGTCTTCACCGGCAAGCCGGGTAAGCGGGTGATTTTTGCCAAGAGTTACTGAGTCAGAGCTATTTCCTGGCATAACTCAGTTTTGGGGTATTCGGGGTTCTAAAATTAAAACTGGAAAATGTCCAGATAGCTTCCATACATCCTCAACACTGAAATGACGATCATGGCCGCCAGGACTAAAAAAATGACTGTCGGGTAGATAACAGCTGCCAGTGTCATGGCATGATTCGCCCGCTCCTGGTAGCGTTTCCCGAGGCTGAGGAGGTTTGCGTCCAGTTTACTGCTTTCGACCCCGCTTTTGTAGAAGGCGACGAAGTCGCCCGGGAAGCATTTAAGCTCGGCTAGGATACTGGATGGATCACGCCCTTGAGCAAAGCAGGGCTCGAGTCGATCCAGTGCCTGGTTAAAGCGTGTATCGGGAGTCAGCTTGATGGCGAGCCGCCAGGCGCTGGGTACTGGGATGCCGGCAGCGATAAAGGTGCCGAGTGCATAGGCCAGATCAGCCAGTGACTGGGAGCGGCTGTAGCTGCGCAGTATCGGGATCCAGCGCAATAGATAGTCGAGGGCTGGATGCCGGGTCTGTGCCAGGTAGCCCAGCAGGGCCAGTCCGAGCCAGAGGGGCAGCAGGAGACGTAGGCTGCCCACGAGCCAAGCGATCGGGCTCCAATCTAAGCCGTCTTCCAGGTCAATCATACCCACGACCGGGAGCAGCAGGGCACCAATGTGTATGACGAAGAGCGGGTAGGCCAGCCCGATGGCTAGTTTGAGCTGTGTGGCTCCGATCGTGGCATGGCGATCGGAAAGGTTTTGCAGGGTCTGTGGCAAGGCACCCGTTTCCGCGCCGGCCAGCAAGAACTGCCGGTCTGCGCGGGGGAGCCATTTGGGCGCATGGCTCATGACCTCTCGAAAGGGCCTGCCTTGCTCCAATTGGTCGGCCATCCGGCTACGATCCTGCTCCGAAACTCCCTGGCAAACTCGAAGTGTTTCCGGCAGGGGCATACCGGCTTCCAGATGCTGGCCCAGCTGGGCATACCAATTTGACAGAGCTTTGTGCGAGGGCATTGTCCTGACTATTCGGATACTTCAGCTAAAGGCGATAGCGAAAGCCCATTATCGGGAAATACGGAGTCGCCCAAAGGCTTTTTCGGTATCCTCTACTGGAGAGGCGGCGGCGTAGTATTGGTGGAGAGCATAGATCTATTCGGCAGGCGAAGCGTGCATCCCCGGTTCATTCGGGAGCCGCATGCCACCGGGGCGGGCGTAGGCATCTGTTGCCTGGTTAAAGCCGCTGGTGAATGATGTTGCCTAATTGAGGCAATGGACATGCTCTACCTCGAGTCATGCCAGCATGTGATGCCGTCTAGAACGTAAATCCAAGTAACTTATCAATATCAATGTCGAGTGAGCGACCAAACACAGGGAATTTGAGGCTGATTCTGTGCCTGTTTGTGGGGGCCTACGGCTTGCTCCATGCATTATATTTTTGGGCGGACCCGCTGGGGCAGTCACCTGTTTTAGACGCCCGTGAAAACATCGCCTGGGCGGAGCGCATCGCCATGTCCGAGCTCCCGCAGGAGCCGATCTATCGCGCACTGCTGTATCCGCTCCTGCTCTCGCTCTTTCCCAGTAGCTCTTTGCCTGTTGCGGCGACACTCTTCGGGCTACTGATGCATGGGGTCAGCGCCTGGCTGGTCGGGTTGATTGGGTGGCGTCTCTGGCAGAATCCGATGGCCGGCTACTTGGGGGCTTTGCTCTACGCAGTCTATCCGGTGGCACTCTATTTCGCCGGGCAGGTGCTGGACATCACTTTTGCGATCACGCTCTTCCTGGCGGGGGTCTACGTCCTGTTGCTTTCGGGCAAGCCTACGACGAGGCGACGGGTGCTTCTCTGGGCCTTGCTTGCGGGCGTGGTCGGTGGGCTGGCGGTCCTGGCGCGGCCCAACTTCCTGCCGGCGGTCATTGGCTTCCCGCTGGCTGCACTGTTTTTGGCCGCACCGTATCGTTTTGGGCGGGCGCTGGCTTCTTTGGCCGGCCTGGTATTGGCCCTGGGCCTACAGGGCGGTGTCAATTACAAACTATCGGGTGAGCTTCGCCTGATGCCCTGGCAGGGTGCTTATAATCTGTATGCCGCGAACCGCAGCGGGGCCAACGGTAAGTACTACACGCAAAAAGTATCCTTTGAGCGGATTGCGGCTGGAGACAATAGCACGCGGATGGAATCGGAGTGGCTCTATCGTGAGCAAGCCGGGGCCGATGCGCCGCGCTCGGTTGCTGCGATGGACGCACATTGGCGGGCGGAACTGATCCAGGAGATTCGGGCAGCGCCGCTGGCATGGGTCGGGCTGATGGGGCGAAAAACGCTCTATTTATTCAACGACTGGGAGCAGTATAATAATTTAACCTACGCCTACCATAAGGCGCGCTGGCCGCATCTGCGGTGGAATCCGCTCGGTTGGGGCCTGCTGCTGATTGCGGCCGGTGGTGGGCTTTACTTCGGGTATCGACGAATGGACCGACCGGTTGCGTATGCGCTGGGGCTGTTGATTCTGGCCTATGCTGCAGGTCTGTTGCTATTTTTTGTCAGTGCGCGTTTTCGTCTGCCACTGGTGCCCTTTCTTTGTATCGCCGCGGGGGGCTGTCTATTCCTTCGTCCGATGGGTCAGCTGCGTCCGGTCTTATGGCTGAGCACCGGTTTGTGTGGACTGGCTTTACTCAGCTTCGGGAATTGGTTTGAGGCGCGGGACCGGACAACATTCATTCAGGACGAGCTATTACTGGCCCAGGCCAGCAGTGAAGTGGGTGCCGATGGCCCTGCCCTGGAGCTGGCCCGTGCGGTGCTGGCGCGTGACCCGCAGCGGCCGGAAGCGCAGCGGCTGGAAGTAACCAGCCTATTCAATCTCTGGCTTACCAGCGGGGAACTGGCCTACTGGGCAGCGACCGCGGACGCGCTGGCCGGGGTGGAAAGTAGTGACGCTGCGGTTGAATTTATCCGAGGGGTCGTTCTGTGGCGGGCTTCCGAGTCGGCCCATGCAGTGGCGACCTGGAGAGCGGCTGTCGCCCGCTACGGTGCCGAGGCCGGTGGTTCGAGGGCCGCTTTACAAGCTGTGGGTGCTGAAGAAGTGGCTCCGGAGGATGCGGCGCGGCTGGAACCCTTTCGGCGAATATTAGGGCTCTAGGCGGGTGGCAGTCAGCCATTCGATGAGTTGATGCTCGTTCTCAATGTATTGCTGGCTCTGATACTCCGGTGCCAGTTCTTCCTGGTAGGCAGGTTCGGCGAAGCGTCTGTCATGGAGCAGAACCCGGGCGTGCTGGCCCGGTGCGCGCACGATGCGGCCGAGGGCCTGGTGGATGCGGCGCATGGCGGGCCGTATGTACACATCGCGAAAAGCGACCTCCGGGGCGAAGCTGCCATGCTGCTCTATTTTGGTTTTTTGGATTTGGTTCACCTCGGGCAGGGCGGGACCGACGATCATAATGGTGTAGACGCGTCCGCCCAGCAGGTCGATCCCCTCGGCGTAGCTGCTACCGAGGATGAGGAATAGGGCATCGGCGGTGAGGAGGCTTTCTTCGATAAACTGGTTTCGTTCTTCCAGTGAGCCGCCCCGGGGTTGCCGTTGAATGCGGAGTTCCGGGTGCCCCGCTTCGGCGTAGGCCAGCACATTATCGGCATACAAATACGAGCTGAAAAAGACGACTACCGGTACGCCCGGGCTGGCCGCTATGCAGTGGGCGACGGTGTGTGCCGTGGTCTCGTAGTGGTTTGCGCGGCTGCGCAGTCGGGTGTCGACCCGCCGGTCAATCGCCACATCGTAGGCCTGTTCGCGCCAGGGGGCATGACCGATGGCCCGCGTGGCGGATTTCAGTGGCAGGCCACAGCTCGCTTCATATGAGGAAAAGGGCTCCAGTGTGGCCGACATCAGAATGGCTCCGGCGAAGGGTTGTAAGCATTGCTGAATCCATTCGCTCGGGTCGAGGCAGGTGGCCTCGAGGCGGCCTGATGCGGGGATCCAGTTCAGATACGCGTGCGGCGGTGCAGCCAGGCACTGCGTCAGCCGGGGGATCCGCCAAACCAGTTCGAGGGCGAAGGGGGCGGTCGCGGTATAGTCAAATGCGGCCAACTGGAGTTGCTGGCCGAAGTCCTCACAGAGGTCGAGCCCGAGGTAGAGCTCGCTGGGGTTGAGGGCGCGTTCGGGCGTCAAACTCTCGATCCACCGCGCGATTTCGCTGGCGATCGAGAGCAGGCGGCGGGGGGCACCGTGCTCGCGCAGTTCCTCGATAGCAAAGAGGAGTTCACTGGCCTTGAGTTCCACGCTCAGACTGTCCGCCGTGCGCTCGGGCAAGTTGTGCGCTTCATCGATGATTAGCAGGGTCTGGGCCGGGTTGAAGCCCTGCACCTCGCTGAAAACAGATTGGCTGTCCGGGGCGAAGACATAATTGCTGTCGCCGATCCAGAGTTCGGCGAAGGGCAGGCAGGCTTTGGTCAGCGCGTAGGGGCACACCCCAGTGGCGGCTCCAATGGCCTGGGCCTGCTCCAGGGTGACGGTGCCGCTGGTGAAGCAGTCCGGCGGGTTGAGGTCGGCCTCCCGCCAGTAGTGCTCGAGCTGCTCATTGCACCGCTCATCGCCGGTGCAGGTATGACGGGGGCTCTCGATCATGTGCTCCCGGCGGTTGCGCATTTGCATGAAGCGCAGGTCCTCGCCGATCATACGCCGAAGCTGGCGAATGGTTTCGAGCTGACCGGTGGATTTACTGCTCAAATAGATGCACCTTTCGTAAAATCCGCGCTGCATGTGTTTGAGCGCATGCTCCAGCACGATGCCCGTCTTGCCAAATCCGGTGGGCGCTTGCATCAGCACGACCTTGGCTTGTAAGGCAGCCTCGCTCAGGCTGGCAAACAAATCAGCCTGACCTTCGCGCAGGACTTCAAAGGCCGGCTGGATCTCCGCCTCGCGCAGGCGAAGGCAACGACTCCGGCGCTCCTCCAGAAAGGGCCAGAGGGCCTCCAGCTGTTGTTCAAAAAGCCCGTATTCCTGAGCCTCCAAAGCGACGGATTGCCGGGCCCCGTTTTCGATATTGATAAATTGCACCTCGGCCTGGATGCTTTGCCTTTCATATTCGGGCAGGGTGGCCAGCAGGGCCCGATAGATACTGACCTGGGCAAAGTGTTCCGCGTATTGCTCGATCAGCACTTCATCCGGGGCAGGTAGAGGGGTGCGGATGGTTTTGACCTCGCGAATGAGCCAGCAGCCCTCCGCTTGTGGCATTAGCT
>REBV01000216.1 GCA_007692545.1 Puniceicoccaceae bacterium | reverse complement strand
ATACCGGTCAGCCAGGTCGGCTTCCTGAGTGCCGATCCGCGCATTCTCTTCGTCCCCCTGCCCAAGTCCATCGTTGAGGCCTCCGGACTGGAAACCTTCCCCCTCGCCCGCCAACCCGAGCGCTGGGAAGAGGCGGTTTTGGTCAAAAATGATGCCAGCAATTTCGGCCGCACCGGCTTCCGCCGCCTGACCGAAAGTGAGCGCTTCCTCAAAATGGATCGACCCGCCCTCGGCCAACTCTTCGCCAATTTCGCCTCCTCGCGGGGCGACTTCGCTTTTTCAAAAAACGGTCGCTTCATCGGCCTGCTCACCGATAGCCAACACGCCGTCGTGATCGACGACTTCCTGGCCAGCGCCATCATGAGCCTGGGCAGTGGTTTCGAAACCGGACAAAACGCCACCACCCTCGACCGTCTCCGCAACCGCGCCCAGCAACTACCCTCACCCGTGCGCTAAATTTAAGGACCGATCCCCGCCTATTCGCTAAATGCCTAAACTGACGCTTATTTCTAATATTGTTAAATTAAGTGCCTTTAAAGACGTTTAACGGTTTTTTACTAAAACATCATTTTTGTCATTTTACTTGAATTTTTTAAATTTATCTGTCATTTTATACAGATAATGAAGATCGATAGATTGATGACAGACGAAACCGTGATCCGTGAAATCGGGGGCCGACTGGCCCGTATCCGTCTCGACCGGGATCTGACACAGGCGGATCTAGCCGACCAGGCTGGTGTGGGCGTGCGCACTCTGCAACGGCTGGAAAACGGGACGGCAGCGCCGCAGCTCAATATGTTTCTACGCATCTTGCGTGCCCTCGGCATGATCGAGCAGCTCGACCAGCTCATCCCGGAACCCACACCGAGCCCCATGCAAATGCTCAAACTGCAAGGTCGCCTGCGCCAGCGAGCCAGCGGAAAAGAGCCGCCTACCGAAGAAGCCAAGGGCACAAAGGGCACTTGGACCTGGGCCGAATAAAAGCCGGTAAACGCATCGTAGAACCCTGGCATAACCCTAAACCCTAGAACTATGTTAGCCGATATCCAACTTTGGGGGCGCCGGATCGGTGCCATCCGTTGGGATGCGGCCAGTCGCTGCGCCGCCTTCCAATATGCCGAAGACTTTATCGAGAGCGGGATCGAAGTCGCACCCCTACAAATGCCTTTACGTCAAGACATCTACCGATTTCCTAATTTGCCGAGAGAGACATTTTCCGGTTTGCCGGGTCTGGTCGCCGACTCTCTGCCGGACAAGTTTGGTCATGCCTTGATTGACAGTTGGCTGGCCGCTCAAGGGCGGCGCCCCGCCGACTTCAATCCGGTCGAGCGGCTTTGTTATATCGGGAAGCGCGGCATGGGGGCGCTGGAGTTCAGCCCGGGCCTCGGACCACGCCCAGCCCAGGCCCGAAAAATTGAGATCGATGCCCTGGTCTCACTGGCGACGGAAATTCTCAGTCAGCGTAAAAATCTCCAGGGCAGTTTTGCCAGCGGCAAACGGGAAAGTGCCCTGAAAGACATCCTGCGGGTCGGCACTTCGGCGGGTGGTGCCCGGGCCAAGGCGATCATCGCCTGGAACCGGGAAACCAATGAAGTGCGCTCCGGGCAGATTGAGAGCGACTCTTTTTTCGAATATTGGCTACTCAAATTCGACGGGGTATCGGGCAATCGGGATAAAGAGCTGGAAGACCCCCAAGGCTATGGTGCAGTCGAGTATGCCTACTACCTGATGGCCAAGGCGGCGGGCATCCAGATGAGCGAATGCCGTCTGCTGGAGGAGAATGGCCGCCGCCATTTCATGACTAAGCGCTTCGACCGCCGCCCCGATGGCAGCAAGCTGCACATGCAGAGCCTGGGCGCACTCGCCCACTACGACTTCAATGCCGCCGGAGCACACAGCTACGAGCAGGCCTTCCTCACGATGCGCCAACTGGGCCTAGCCGCCGATTCGGTCGAAGCGCAGTTCCGCCGCATGGTCTTTAACATCGTCGCGCGCAACCAGGACGATCACGTCAAGAACATCGCCTTCCTGATGAACCAGGCCGGCCAGTGGGCCCTCGCCCCCGCCTATGATGTGACCTTTAGTTACAATCCGGACGGAGACTGGACCGCTCGGCACCAGATGTCAGTCAACGGCAAGCGCGACCACTTCACCCTGACCGACCTCGAAGCCACTGCCCAGCAGGCCCTGCTCAAACGAGGCACCGCCCGCCGCATTTATACCGAAGTCAGCCAGGCGGTCAGGCAATGGCCCGAATATGCCGGACGAGCCGGCGTCACGGAGAGCTGGATCGAGCCGATTGGGCAGAGTCATCGCGTGCATCTTTGAACGCAGCCGCCGGCCACAGAATTCACGACCCAGTTGACCGAGTCCACTGGCAACTCGGTGCCGCTGGCAATAATCTGCACATCTTGCGGGCAGGCCCGCCAGAACCCCTCCCGGCGGACAGGGTCCAACTCTCCCAGGACATCGTCGGCTAAAAGGACCGGTACTCGGCCGAGCTGCTCGCGGTAGTAGCTGGCCTGCGCGATACGCAGGGCCACGCAGAGTCCGCGTTGCTGGCCGTCTGAGGCGTATTCGCGGGCGCCACCCACGGTCAACGCGAGGCTAAAGTCATCCCGGTGCGGGCCACGCTGAGTGGCCCCCAGGATGCGGTCGCGCTCCCGACCATCGCGCAACAGGCGCAGGTAGGCCTCTGTATCGCTTGCGTCCACGTTCGGTTTAAACACCAGCTCCGGGCCCTCCTCAGCCTCAGCGATTTCATTATAGACCTCCCCCAGCACCCGGCGAAAATGCGCCATCCCCGTCGTGCGAAAGGCGGCAATCCGGGCGGCATGCGGAGCAATCTCAGCCTCGAAGGCAGAAAACTCGGCAGCACTCCCGCCCTTTTTCAGGAGGCGATTGCGCTCCGCGATGCCACGGTGGAAATCCCGCAGCGCGAGGTAGTAAGGGCGGCTGACTACGGACAGGCTTAGGTCCATAAAGCGCCGGCGCTCGGCCGGGCTTCCGCGCAGGAGCATAATGTCGCCGGAGCATAACGTGACCACCGGAAAACGGCCGATAAAATCAACCAGCCGGGTCACTTTTTCGCCGTCGATCTGCACCTGCCGCCCCCCGCGCCCGGCGCGAATTTCAAGGGAGGTGCGGCCCTCGATCTCGTGCTCCAGTTCATAGGCCAGGGCATATTCCGCCTGCCCCTTGCGCGCCAGGACCGACAGCGTCTGGGTCCGGAAAGAGCGCAGAGCCGTGATCAGGCCCAGGGCCTCCAGCACGTTCGACTTACCCTGCCCGTTTTGACCGAGAAGAAAGTGGCGATCACCCGTCAACGCCAGTTCGGCAAATTCGACATTGCGGAAGTTCTGTAAGCGTAGATTGAGAATGCGCATCGGTTCGGCTTGCAATCAGTCGATGGAAATCACCTTGGACGGCGACGCTGCGTCCGCCTCCCGCAGGCTTTGATATGCCCCCGTAAAAGCCTCGGCCAGGGCCTGCCAATCCGCTCGGCTCGTCTCGAAGCCAGAGCTAACACGCAGCACGCGCCCGGCCACGGCGGCATCCAGGCCCATCGCCAACAAGACGTGCGAGACTGAAGCATGCCCGGTCGAGCAGGCCGAACCGGACGATAGCCAGCAGCCCGCCTTTTCGAGGGCGCGCACCCAGCGGGTGCTGGAAAATTCCGGCATGACCAGAGCGACCGTATTCCACAAGTGCTCAGCACCCTCACCCAACACCTGCGTGCCCGCAACCCGCTGGGTGATTTCCGCAATGAATGCATCCCGGGCGGTCGTCGCCTGTGGTTTCGCCGCGCGCAGAGCCGCCAACATAGCGAGCACGCCGGCCACATCCTCAGTCCCGGCCCGATGCCCGTATTCCTGACCACCCCCAAAAGTGATCCGGCAGGGGTCCCCCTGGCTCGGCAATATCAAAAAACCCACCCCTTTGGGTCCACCGAAATTGTGCGCACAACCCGACACGTAGTGCCCCGCCCCCATACCCGTCATGGGCTGCTTGCCGACCCACTGGGAGGCATCGCAGTGATACGGCACACCCGCCCGCCGACAGAGCTGCGCGGCCTCGGGCCAAGCCTGCAAAACGCCGGTTTCATTATTGGCCGCCATGATGGATACTGCGGCCAAGCCCCCTGCGCCCAAGCGCTTTTCCAGGACCGCCATGTCCACCCGCCCAGCTGCATCCACCGGGAGGTATTCGATGCGCTCCCCAAAGTAGTGCTTAGCCGCTTCCAGCACACTGGGATGCTCGACCGGACTTAAGCCGACGCGACCCGACGCCGGCAGGCGCTGCGCCCAGTGACGGAAGACCACATTATTGGCCTCCGTCGCCCCCGAGCAAAAGACCAGCCGCTCCGCTTCCACCTGACACAAATCAGCCAATTCGGCACGGGCCGCCTCAAGACGCACTTGGACTGCAGCGGCGGCCCGATACGGGCTGGATGGATTCATCCAATGCGTATCCACCACTTCCAACCACGCAGCCTTGGCCTCCGGGCAAAGCGGGGTCGTCGCATTGTGGTCGAAATAAAGTCTACTCATCAGTATTCAAAATAACCGCTTCGCCCACCACGGCAAACGAAACCTGACAAAGGCAGCACTAGGGGATGCGGATTTCCTGGCCCACACGCAACGCACTCTCACTGGAGAGACGGTCTCGATTGGCCTGATAAATATCGATCCAGCGGGAAGGTGTACCATAGAAGCGGTTACTGATTGCACTCAGCGTATCGCCCGATTGCACGGTATAGCTTCGCGGCGCATCACTCGGGCGGGGTGCCTGCGCACTGGACTCCCGAATCGAAGCCGCAGGCTGGGTCGGCTGCGACTGAACCCGGGGTGGAGCCACCGCCACATTGCTGGTCTGGGAGGACACCTGAGTGGAGCGTCGAGCCTGACCCAGCACATTTTCCAACTGCTCCACCCGAGCCGTGGCCGAGATCAAGTCCCGCTTTAGGCTGTCATTTTCCTCTTTCAACGACTTAACCAGATCCATCATATCGATTCGGTCCAACTCCCCCTCATAGGGCCGTGCCGGCAACTGACGGGCAAATTCCTTTTGTGCGGTTTCGATCAACTGGCGTACCTGTCTGGCTTGGGGCGACTGTGGTTTATGCTGCAAATAGCGGTCGAAATGATAAATCGCCCGTATCGGGTCTTTCAAGGTCCGCAGGTAAATATAACCCGCTTCCAGATGCGACTCCGGAGCATCGCGCCGTGCATCGATGACCCGCTGAAAGGCCCCCAGGGCCTCTTCCATCCGCCCCTGGTTTTTGTAATCCTGCCCCAGGCGATACTGCCGCTCATCCGTCTCGCTGACGACCTCAACTCCCTGTGGCGAGCACCCAACTATCACCCAGGCGAAGACAACAAAACCGAATATGGATAGTATGCGTGGCATATTTCAATGTGTTAAAACCGCTCCGAAGTCCGTCAATGTAATTCGCCGGGCCAGTGAAAGATACGCTTGTCTATTGGAACATTCAGTGTCTAAATCTCCTCATGGAAAAAGAGGAAACTTTTCGCGTCGGAGAAACCATCATCAAACAAGGCAGCCCGAGCAAAGGCTTCTACGTCCTGGAAAAAGGGGCCGTCGAAGTTTTAAAGGACGGCATGCTACTGAACGTGCTGATTTATCCGGGCACTGTCTTTGGAGAGATCGGCGACATCCTGAACAGCCCGCGCACCTGCACAATTCGTGCCCGGAGCGAAACAAAGGTGATACGCTTTGAGACCGAAAATTTGGAAACGCTGGTCCAGGATCACCCCGAAATCGCTGTAAAAATCATGAAAACTCTGGCCAGCCGCCTCGAGCGCACCACCCAAAAACTGGCCGACCTTTCCAGCGTTTCGACACTTTATTCCGAACCAGCAAAGTAAACTGTAAGCCTTCAGCTCATTCAGCGATCATGAGACTATGAAAATGCTTTTCAAAACACTTATGGTCTTCTCTCTCTTTCAATCATTTCTTCACGCCGCACCGCTTGCGATCGGCAGTCCCGCCCCACAGGTGCAAGCGGTCATCGACGACGGCACGTCCATTGATTTCGGAGAAGCGCTGGCTACTGGCACCACGCTGGTGTTTTTCTATCCGAAGGCGATGACTCCAGGCTGCACCAGGCAGGCCTGCAGCTTGCGCGATGCCTGGGACGAGCTCAGTGCACGCGATGTCCGTATCTTTGGCGTTTCTTCCGACGCAGCCGAAACCCAGGCTGCCTTTCGCGAAAAACACAACCTTCCCTTCACACTCCTGGCCGACACCGAGGGAGCCCTGGCAGACGCCTTTGGCAAAGGGCGCTGGAGTCGACAAGCCTACATCTTTCGAGATGGGGTGCTCATTTGGCGCGACCTCAAGGCATCCACCTCGGATCAGGCAGCCGATGTCCTGGCGGCCCTTGACAAATTATAAATTTGAACACACCTTGCCTGGGTAGATAGAAGGCTAACTTGCAATAAATATAATCTTTTAAAACTTTCGGGAACAAATGTGAGGCTAAAATCTCTCAATACCGAGGCATCTAAATCTCAAAAACAATAATCAACCAACAGAAACCCGATAAAACACTCCTCATATGAAAAAAATACTCTTAACTGCAATTCTTGCTTTATCCGCTTCACTCGCCTATGCGGGCACCACTTGCTGCCCTGGTAGCGGCGGTGACAAAGACAAAAAAGACACCAAAACTGAATTCAGCGAAGCTGCAATCACCGTTGCCAGCTCAGAGTGCGGTGAAAAAAGCTGCAGCGACAAAAAGAAAAAGGAAACCAAGTGTGAATTGACGGTTTCCGATTCCCTAGTTGCCAGCGCTGAGTGTGGTGAAAAAAGCTGCGGTGACAAAAAGAAAAAGGAAACCAAGTGTGAATTGACGGTTTCTGATTCCCTGGTTGCCAGCGCAGAGTGCGGCGAAAAAAGCTGCGGTGACAAAAAGAAGAAAGAAACCAAGTGTGAATTAGCGGTTTCTGATTCCCTCCTTGCCAGCACAGGCTGTGGTGACAAGACCTGCGGCGACAAAGGTGATAAGAAGTCCAGCTTCTCGGTCAATGCTGAGTTGCTAGCTTAAACGACTGTTCAGTCCCAATTTGACAAAGCTCTGCGGATTTTCCGCAGAGCTTTTTTTTGGCTTGTTCACATTTTTAGTACGAATTTGCAAGCTAAGCAAAAATAACAAATCCGCGCGGCAGCAAATGGATACTCTCAAGCTCCTGGCCGTGAACGGGGCAAAAAAGGACTTCACGATCTTGTGTTCGGCTTGCCAGAATGCCAGCCATCCTCACAGATTAGCGCTTTGCTTCCTTTACCATCTGAATTCCGAAAAATACTATGGCCACCAAACCCGCCAAACAACTCAAGCTCCACGATCACCTCTCCCGCCTGAACCTGAAGCGGGCTGAAAAACTCCTCGGCGCCGATGCCAAGCGACTGCTCAACGAAGGTCGCCGCTACGAAATCAACATTCCGGCGCAAGTGAAGCTCGGTACCAAACGCATGCGGGTTCGCTTCCCGGCAGCGATCAAGGGCAAGCGCGTCGCCGCTGTTACCCTCGACCTCTCCGACCACAAACGCAAGCGCCTGCAAATTAGTTGCACGCCTTGCGAGCAAGACGGCGAACTGCAAGGGGCCGTTCTCAATCTTATCCTCAATAACAAGCTCGAGCTCGGACTCTCCATCCCGCCGGGCGAGGAGCCGCCCTGGGAATCACTCGATCCCGACTCACTGATCACTTACGCGCTGGCCCAACGTGAAAAGCGCGCCAAAGAAGAGCGCATGCGGATCGAAAGCCAAGAGCCGGAAACGCCTTGGGCCGACTACACAATCTACAACCACCAGTCTGGCAAAACTTACCGCGCGGCCTACCGCAGCTTCGAGCCGGGCGACGCTTTTTGCAGTTGCCGCGATTTCAAAACCAACCAGCTCGGCACCTGCAAACACCTGATCAAACTCCAAGCCCACATCCAGCGCAAGTTCACCACCGCCGAACGCGCCCGCCCCCACGTCCAGCGCGAATTCGCCATCGCCCTTAGCTACGGGGAACATATTCTCCCCCGCCTCCTGCGCCCGGAAAAGATGAAGCTGCGGATGAAGACCCGCGCCCGTCTCAAAGCCTACGACGCCCTGCCCGACCCCGCCACGCCCGAGGCCGTCCACCAGCTCCTCGAACTCATCCGCCAGATCGAAGCCGAAGGCCACGAAGTGCGTATTTACCCCGACGCCGAAAGCTGGATTCAGGCCATCCTGCTACACCACCACCTTGAAACCAAAACCGCCGCTATACGCAAAAACCCCACCAAACATCCGCTCCGTAAAAGCCTCCTCAAGACCGAACTGCTCCCCTACCAACTCGACGGCATCGCCTTCGCCGCCGGTGCCTGCCGCGCCATCCTCGCCGACGACATGGGACTCGGCAAAACCATCCAAGGCATCGGCACCGCCGCCTACCTGCGCGAAGAGGCCAACATCCGTAAAGTCCTCGTCATCTGCCCTGCCTCCCTCAAGTCGCAGTGGCAGACCGAAATCGAGCGCTTCTCCGACCTCAGCGCCCAGCAAGTCCTCGGTGCCGCCGCCGAGCGCCCCGAGCAATACGCCAACGATGCCTTTTTCACCATTTGCAACTACGAGCAGGTGATGAAAGATATCCTCGCGATCGAAGCCTGCCAGTGGGATCTGATTATTCTCGACGAAGGCCAACGCATTAAAAACTGGGAGGCAAAAACCAGCCGCGTGATCAAAGCCCTACGCTCCCCCTTCGCCCTCGTTCTGACGGGCACCCCGATGGAGAACCGCATCGACGAGCTCTACTCCGTCGTCGAGTTCATCGATGACCAAAGGCTCGGGCCCGCCTACCGCTTTTTCAACCAGCACCGCGTGGTCAACGAAGACGGCAAAGTCACCGCCATCGAGAAAACCTCGACCAGCTGCGCAAACGCATTGCGCCGATCCTTCTGCGCCGCACCCGCGACGCCGTGCTCGGCGAACTCCCCCCGCGCACCACGCAGTTCATACGCATCCCCGCCACCGAGGAGCAGGCCGAACTCCATGCCGTCCACGCCCAGACTGTCGCCTCCATCACCCGGAAAAGCTACCTCACCGAGATGGATTTCATCCGCCTGCAACGCGCCCTCCTCATGTGCCGCATGGCGGCCGACAGCACCACCCTCGTCGACAAGCAACGCCCCGGCTACTCCAGCAAACTCGAAAAACTCGCTGAGCTGATCGGGCAACTCCATGCCGAACCCGAGCGCAAAGTCGTCGTTTTCTCCGAATGGACACAAATGCTGAACTTAATCGAAGAACAGTTAGACGCAGTCGGCGCCGGCTACGTCCGCCTCGACGGTCAGGTGCCGCAAAAGAAACGCCAGCAACTCGTCAAAACTTTCCAGAGCGATCCCGCCTGCCGCTTCATAATTATGACCAACGCCGGTTCGACCGGGCTCAACCTTCAGGCCGCCGACACCGTGATCAACGTCGACCTGCCCTGGAACCCCGCCATCCTCGAACAACGCATCGCCCGCGCCCACCGCATGGGGCAAAAGCGCCCCGTCCAGGTCTATATCCTCGTGACTGAAGACACCCTCGAAGAGCGCCTCCTCGACACCCTTTCGGCCAAAAAAGAACTCGCCCTCGCCGCCCTTGACATGGACTCCGAGACCGACAGCGTCGCCCTCGAAAGCGGGATGGAAGAACTCAAGCGCCGCCTCGAAATCCTCCTCGGCGCCGAACCCGACGCCAATGCCGATGAAAGCCAACGCGCCGAAACCGAGGCCGCCCTCCAATCCCGCCGGAGCGAACTTGCCGCCAGCGGCGGCCAGATGCTCACAGCTGCCTTCGCCTTTTTGGAAAAACTCCTCCCCGAATCGAAAGCCCCACAAGCCGACAAAACACAAGCCGCACTACAAAGGCAATTCAGTGAAGGCCTCAACCAATGCGTCACCCGCGACAAAGAGGGCCGCCCCACCCTACAGCTCACCCTTCCCGACGAGGAAAGCCTACAAAGCCTCGCCGCCAGCTTCGCCAAATTCGCCACCCTCGCCCAGCCGCCGGAAAAGTAGTCGCGAGCTTCCAGCTTGTGTCCTACCCCTATAACAGGGAGTCATTTCCTGAAATGCAAAAACAGAATTTTACGGATGCTTCATTCACTCACACCGGCGGCCATCCGCCGAGCAGACGTCCGCTACATTCAAGAATTGCGCTTCTGCAATGAACCGTAAGGATGCCGCGCATGCCTAAAGCCGCACAGCCCGACCTTTTTGCTCGTCCACAGCCAAGCTCGTCGCGCATAGCTACAGATAGCCCCGAGGCTACCATGGCGACGAGCGAACTTATACTCGACCGCCAGCAACACCCAGCCTGGCAACTCCTTGCAGCACACCGCGCTCCCTTGATCATCGGCTGCCTGAAACCACTCTTTAAAGATGCAGGCGGTGAGATTCCGCTCGAAGATGCACGCACGGCATTGACCAAGCTACTGACCGCCCATGCCAACAACCCGGACTTCGACATCCATAACGACGACTTTCCCGCACTCGCCCGCAAGGAAATACGCGAATGGATTCGAAAAGGCCTGCTCGTAGAGCGCGGGGGACTCGTCTTCGCCACAGATGCACTGCAAAGTGCTTTCCGCTTCGTCGAAAGCATCCGCGAGCGCATGATGACTTCGACCGCCTCACGCTTGGCTACCGTGCAGCAACGAATCGAAACGCTTGAAGCCCGAATGAATCCGGACAAAGAAAAGCGCAGCGATTACCTCAAACAGAAGATCAATGAACTGGAGGCAGAACTGGCAAAAGTGCAAAGCGGTGACTTCGAAGTCTTGGAAGGTGAGCAGGCCGGTCAGGAAATACGAGAGGTTTACAGCCTCGCCACCAGCCTACGAGCCGATTTCCGCCGTGTTGAGGATTCCTACCGAGAGGCCGACCACGAACTGCGCCAATCGATTATACGCGACGATAATAATCGCGGTCAAGTCGTCCAGCGCCTACTTTCGGCCAACGAAGCACTGGTTCGCACACCGGAAGGGCAAGTCTTCAGCGGGTTCTACGAACAGATCGCCCGCAGCAACGAGCTGGACAAAATGCGTCACCGTATACGGCGGCTGCTGGACTTCGAAGGTTGCGCTGCGGCATTATCACCCGAGCAAGCGAGTGAGCTGCGCTCCCTCGTCTCACGCCTAATTGATGAATCAGAAAACGTCATGCGCGCCCGTGCCCGCAGCGAAAAGGACGTGCGCGGCTTCATCAAAACCGGACTTGCTGGCGAGCACCATCGTGTGGGCAAACTACTCGACGAAATTGCCGAAACCGTCCTCAAGATCGACTGGTCACAACAAAACGTCCGCCGCACCCCTGCACCCCTCTACCCCATCGCGCCGGGCCTAGGTCAGGTGCCCGCGCCGGAGCGTATCATCTACAAATCACTGGACGACGACGAGGCCATCATCCTCAACCTGGAAGAACAGAAAGGCGCACTCGACGCGCTGGAAGAAAGCTACCTCGAGAGTAACCGCGAACTCGACCGCGTCGCTCTCTACGAGAAAACATTGGCTTGGCTGAGCGCACAAAAAACACCCAAAACCGTAGCTGACTTAGCCGAAGCCCTACCACCGGAGTATGATCTCGAGACGCTCAACTTCTGGCTAAACCTTGCCCGTGAAAGCGAATTGCCCTTTGGCGAGGAGGAAGAATGCGTCATACTCCCCACAGACACTGAGGATGAGAACACACGATTTTTCTTTCCACGCGTGGAGCTTCAAGCAAATGCCCTAGCCGACATTATACGCGAAAACATAGAATAACTGATGGACGATTACTTCGATCAACGAATCAACCCGCAACCGGACGAAACGCCGGAACCCGATCATGCCGACATAGCCGCAACCAATCCGCTGGAAATGCCGGAAACAGCGCCGGGTGCCGACACCTCGACTCCCGAGCCGATCAAAGCCGCCGCGCAGGAACTCGTCCGACAAGGGCTCGTTGAACACAAGTTAAAGCCCAATATCTACCGCCGCCTACTGCGCGACCAAACCGCCATCGCCTCCATTCTAGAACCACTCGACTTCGAATTACGCTTCGACGAGCCACGAGGCCTTGCTTTTCTAGCGATCCCATCCCACGCCGCCGAAAACAGCGACGAGGCGTGGCAACATCCGCTCGTGCGCCGTCAACGCTTCACCACAGAGCAGTCGTTACTCGTCGCCATCTTACGCCAAATACAAATGGCCTACGAACAAGACTGCGGGATCGGCGCAGACGGTGCCCGAATTGATGCCGACGAATTACGCGCCCAACTCGATCTCTATCTCGGCACCTCCGGCAGCGAACAACGTGACCACAACCGGCTCACCAATCTAATCGATAGCCTATATAAGCACGGCATCGTGAGCCGTCTGGACAAGGAAAACCAAATCAACATTCGACCCATCATCGTCCACCTCTCCAACCCCGAGCAATTAACGCTCCTACTCCAGCATTTCAGGCAACTTGCCGAAACACACCCAACAGCAGGTGCCGATGTCAGCAGTGCCTCAAAGGAAGATTCCATCGATGACTGATCCCGGACAACTCTTTCAAGTCGAACGCTCCGCCTTCCGACTCTCGCAAATCGACCTTTACAACTGGGGTCCATTCAGCGGCCTCCACCGCGCTGCCATCGACCCCGAGGGCACAGCCGTAATCGGAAAAACAGGCAGCGGCAAGACCACTTTGATCGACGCCTACATCACCCTGCTCGCTGCCCGGCCGAAATACAATCTCGCCTCGACCGGCGGCCACGAGAGTGACCGCGATCTCGTTTCTTACGTTCGCGGCGTCATCGGATCGGGCAACGACAGCGGCGATGCATCGCACATCTCACGCCGGGGAAAAACCGTGACCGGCATCTGCGCCACCTACCTCAACGAAACCGAAACCGTTCGGCTAGGCGGCATACTCTGGATCGATGGAAACGGATTTTCTGCAACAGACTTAAAACGCGCATGGATCTTCAGTCGCGATCCGGAACAGGGGCTGGAAGACTGGCTAACACTCCACAACGAGGGCGGACTGCGTCGCCTCAAACAACGCATCAACGACAGTAATGAAAGCGCACAAGTTTATGATGCTTCGACCGGAGGCAAAACAGGCTTCCTCGCCCGCGTGCGTAGTTTCTTCGAAGTGAGTGACAACGCCTTCGCGCTCCTCAACCGGGCAGCAGGCCTAAAGCAGCTTAACAGCATCGACGAAATTTTCCGTGAACTGGTCTTGGATGATCGTTCCCAATTCGACCGCGCGGCGGAGGTTGTGGGCGACTTCGACCGCTTGACCGAGATCCACGAGGAACTCCTGACTGCACAAAGGCAAGAGCGCTCGCTGCTCCCCGTGCAAAGCGGCCACAAGTCGCTCACCGAATGCTTGAGCGAACTAAATCGATTCGAAAAACTCAAACGCCTGCTACCGACTTGGGTGGCTGAAAACGGACACCGGCTATGGACAACGGAAGTCGAAGCCCTCAGTGCCCGACTCGAGAAGGAAAAAGCCAAATTGGAAAAGGCAGAAGCACTCACCAAGGAATTGGAAGTGGCAAAAAACACTTGCCATGAAAGCTACCTCCGCGCCGGCGGACAAAACCTCGAAGACCTCAAAGCACGTATTAAAGATTCAAAACACGAATGCGGCAGACGCGAAGCTGCCCTGCAGGACTACCAGCAATTCTGCACCAATCTCAAGATCGAGGCAGCAAATAGCCCGAAAAGCTTCGTCCGCATGCAAACCGAGGTCGCCCGACTCAAAAACAGCGGTCATGGACAAAAAGAGGCCGCCCAAGAGCGTGTCAATCAACTCGGTGCGGAACTGAACCAAATCAGCGATGAGCATTCAAAACTAAGCGAGCTACTCCAAGCAGCCCAGCGCCGCACGGACACCAACATTCCGGGCGACTACCTGGCACTGCGCGAAGCACTGAGTGAGGCAATCGGGCTAACACCCAGCGAGCTCCCCTTCGTTGCCGAGCTCATTGAAGTGAAAGCCGGGGAAAGTGCTTGGCGCGGCGCCATCGAACGCGCCCTCGGAGGCAACCGCCTGCGTCTACTCGTTCCTGCCGAAAAGCTCAAGGAAGCGCTCCACTGGATAAACGGGCAACAACAATTCCGCCTCCACATCCGTTGCTGGGCTGCCGATGCACAATGGCATAAGACCGCTCAGTTCATGGAAGATGGCTTCACCCGAAAGCTGCACTTCAAAGACCATCCACTGCGCGAAGCACTCAAGCACTTTCTGGCCGACCACGATTTGCACTGCGTCGACTCACCAGACGCCCTCGCCCATACGCCCCATGCCCTCACGCGCGAAGGTCTACTCTCCGGGAAGAAGCGCTACTTCGAAAAAAAAGATCAACAACCGCTCGATCACGGGTGGTTGACCGGCTTCGATAACCGCGACCGCGTCGCCATGCTGGAGCACCAGCTTGCTGAAACCAAGCCCAGGCTCGACACGAAACGCAAAGACTACGACAGCGCCAAACAAGCACGCAGCGAGCTGGACAGCCGCCAAATGCTGCTCAGTCAACTGTCCCAACTCGAATACGAACAGATCGATCTCGCGGGTGCCCAGCACTCGCTCGATGTACTCGTGAAACGCTTCCAACGACTCCAGAATCCAGACTCCGACGCGGGGAAAGCTTACCAAGCTTTCCAAAATGCGGAGAAGGAACTGTCCACCGCCCAAGGCATCGAGCGTGAGTCTATCGGCAACCATGCCAAGGCGGAGGAAGCCCTCAAAAATGCTCAAGAACAACTCGACCAAATGACCGAACGTCGTGCCGAAGGCCTTACCGTCCAAGAGGCCGAACTGGTCCGGGAACACCTGCCATGGCCAGCGGAGGTCACTCCAAAACAGCTCGACAGCTATGAGCGAAAGCAAACTGTTGCCCTGGAAAATTCGAATGATCAGCTAACGAAACACCGGGCCAAAATCGCCGAAAACCTCGTTCGCGCAATGGGTTTCGCCAAACAACAAGATACCGGCGCTCTAGCCGAGGCGGGCACTGAGCTCAGAGACATTCCCGCCTACCTGGAGCGCCTGCGTGTGCTTCAAGACGAAGCGCTCCCTGCGAAGCGGAAAGACTTCCAAGCCTATTTGAACCAGTCGTCCGACCAAGGGGTGACACAGCTATTGGTCACCATCACAAACGAGGTCGAACAAATCCGCGACCGCATCGCCGAACTCAACCGCAGCTTGGAAAAGATCGACTTCAAACAAGACCGCTACCTGCGACTCGATGTGCAGGATGTCACTCACGAAAGCCTGCGCACCCTCCAACGCGCACTTAAAACACTGCGTGCTGCCTACCTCAGACGCGACGAAGACAGCGAGCAGCACTTCAAAGCCCTGCAAGAAGTCATCCGCCTCGTTCGCGAAGCGGTGGAGAAAAAACACACCCTCCACGCCCGCGCCCTGCTCGATCCTCGCTACCGCGTCGAGTTTCACGGAGCCGAAATCGACCGTAGCTCGAAAGAAGTCACCAGTAAATTCAAAGGCTCGCAAAGCGGATCCGGAGGGGAGAAAGAAATTATCGCCAGCTACATTTTGTCCGCCTCCCTCTGCTACGCACTCAGCCCCGGCGAAGGTCAAGCTCCCCTTCACGCCACCATCATACTCGACGAAGCTTTCTCAAAAAGCTCCCGCTCGGTCGCACGGCGTATCATCAATGCGCTCAAGGTCTTCCAGCTGCATCCGATCTTCGTCACTCCAGACAAGGAAATGCGCCTCTTGCGTGACCACACCCGATCCGTCATCAACGTCCACCGCAAAGACGCCCGCGCCACACTCACCTCAATTCGTTGGGAAGCACTCGATGCGCGGCTTGCGCAAAAAACAGAATGAAAACGCCCGAAGAGATCGCCGAACGCTTGCGCCGACAATGGCAACAAGCCGACAAACGTGAAGCCCGCTTGAGCGTGAATAGCAAGGAGTGGCCCCTGCGATTCCCCATCGGTCGACCGCCCGCCAGCTTGATCTCAGAGGACATCGAAAAGCTGCGTGCGCACATCGAATCGTGGAAAGCCGTTAACGTGGGCAGAGTCGAATGGAAACCAATCCCCTTCCGAGCAGCTGGCAGCGCCATCGACTCACCGGTGGCATGGTGCCTCGACCGCCCATCTGAATGGGTAGCCGCTTGTAGTGACAAAATCATTACAGCCGAATACACCACGCTCTCCGAACTCTGCCGCCACACACCTCCCAGCGACCACATTCTCTGGATACGTCAATGCAATCTCTGGCGTGGGCATCCGACAAAGGAAATTATCCGTGCCTCGCAGCTCGCTGACGCACTGGAGCCCGCCTGTGCTCAAGGGCGACCACTACGGGCCTTGCCTTATGCTGGCGTGGATACGAAATTCTATGAGCGGCACCGTGCTCTCATCATACGCTTGCTCGACTTACGCCACAACGGCGCAGCCTCGGAGCAAGGACTGGAAGTCTTTCTCGATGCCGCAGCTGATAAAGCCCACTGGCTCTTAGTCGCCGATCTCGACGGCCGACTACTCCCCTTTAAGCAACAGCGCGTCCGCGCCGATGAACTAGCTCAACTCCAGACGCTCCCCGGCAGCCATCTCATTATCGTCGAAAACGAACGAGCACTCCACCTCCTACCGAACAGTAAGGAGACCCTTGCCGTGCTTGGCTCCGGCAACAACCTTAACTGGCTCAGCGCAGGATGCATAGCCAAAAAGCGCATCGCCTACTGGGGAGACCTCGACACTTGGGGACTGCGCCTGCTCGCACAAGCACGACAACACAGCCCCAAGCTTACCGTATTACTGATGGACTCAAAAACATTTGCCAGTGCAGCAAACAACAAAGCCGTCATCGAGCCCGAACCTGCACCCCTCCCAAGAAAAGGCCTCACGACAGAGGAACATACACTCTTCCAAACGCTAGTTCGCGCCAAAAAAGGCAGACTGGAACAAGAATTCCTACCGGAAGCTGTCGTTCGCGACGCCGTCAGCAAATGGCGAAACGCAAGCTCCCCCCAATAGTTTCACAAAAAGATACACTGCTCACGATGCAACAAAAGCTAATCCTCCCACATTGGGAACCCTTTGCCACCGCTGAGTATATCCTGGATCGCGCCATGGCCATCCACCTGCATGGGCATCCTTTAAACCAGCGTGAGATTCTCATCCATGAACCCACCTTGATCCGAAACGCCATGAATTTTTTCGGAAACTGGGACGAAGTGCTCCGCCGGATAGGCCTTGAACCAGCTAATATCCGGCGGCACTGCGAGAACGGCAAATACACGAAGACCTTCATCAAAAGCGAATTACGACGGATTTTCAAGGAGACGGGCGATGTCACCCAGATTGCTTTAATCGAGAACGGGCACTCAACCCTACACCAGCGCACATTCCAAGCCTATGGCTCTTTTAGCGCAGGACTCAAGGCAGCTGGTATCGACGCCAACAGGTTTTGTAAAGCGACCCGCTATCAAGACGACTACGATAGATTTCTTGAGCGTGCGAAACAACTGATCGGGCTCTACGGTCGCGAAAGGCGTGACCTTTCCCGCGAATTACGCAGAGACGGCCAGCATTTCATCAGCAGCCGCTTTAAAAACAACTGGTCACGCTTCGCGAAAGAAAACAGCATCCCTATTTCGCGGCTGGATCGGCGCGGATACCCCACCCGTAAAGATGCCATTCATGAACTTTGTCGGCGCCGGGACGAAGGGCTCGCAATCGGACAGTCCGTGCTGGTGCGCGAAGATTGCCCGCTCCATGTCGCTGTCATTCGATTCTGGGGCAACTATGCCCGACTCAACCGATCCATGCGTCGCTGGTAGAACCGTAACAACCATACATCCGAGAGCAATGCTTACAGCGCAAATAATAGCGCTACCAGGAAATGCATAACCAAGCTCCCCTGGCAGGTGTGACGTTTTTGTGGCGGGGTGCAATTTTAAGTCCTTTTGTTCCTTGCATAAGAGGTAGGAATTATTATCTTAAAAGTATGAATGCCATCGTTTCTGAAAAAGGGCAGGTAACTATTCCAAAAAAGTTAAGGGATAAACTCGGACTGCGGACGGGCTCTGTTTTGCAGTTTTCCGATGAAAACGGAATTCTGCTGGCTCGTAAATTCCAGCAGGAAGATCCGATACGCAAGTGGCGGGGTCGTGGTATAATTCCGGGCGGTCTCTCCGTCGATGACTATCTAAAACAAACCCGTGATGCGCACGTCCGTTGACAGCTCCGTCCTGCTCGACGTGCTGACCGACGACCCGACCCTGGCGGAAGCGTCGGAAGCTGCCCTGAGGCAAGCGATGACGGAAGGCGTATTACTTGTATGCGAGACCGTTGTAGCAGAGATTCTACCTGCACTCGGAGAGGAGTCTTTGCCCGCGTTTCTCGAGGACTGGGGCATCCGCTTTACACCAGGAGACTTTACCAGTGCCCGCTTAGCCGGATGCTATTTTACCCGATATTTGGAAAGGACAAACAAGAAACAAATCATGGTCCCGGATTTTCTAATTGGAGCACATGCTCAGATCCACAGTGATCGCCTCCTCGCCCGGGATCGCGGTTATCTCCGTGATTATTTTGAAGAGCTTACAGTTTGGATTCCTGGATAGAATCCGTTTTTTAAAAAACTTTCCTGGCTTGATCATATCAATTCATCCGTATATGTTGATACGTTTATGAGCAAATCCGTGCAATCCAAGCCCTACACCGCAAAAGGCCAGCAACTGGCCGAGCTCTTTGCTGAGCGCATCCTTTTCCTCGATGGCGCGATGGGCACCATGATCCAGCAGCACAAGCTGGAGGAGGCCGACTTCCGCGATGCTTCGTTTGCCGATGTCGCAGGCGATCTCAAGGGCAACAACGACCTGCTCAGTATCACACGCCCCGACATCATCGAGGGCATCCACCGTGCCTTCTTCGAAGCCGGCGCGGATATTGTCGAGACCAACACCTTTTCCGGCACGACCATCGCCCAGGCCGACTATGGACTGGAGCATCGGGTGCGCGACATCAATCTGGCCTCGGCCAAGCTCGCCCGCCGGGTGGCCGACGAAATTGCAGCCAAAGAAAAGCGCCCGACTTTTGTGGCGGGTGCCATCGGTCCGACCAACCGGACCGCCTCCATGTCGCCCGACGTGAACCGCCCGGAATACCGCGCCACCAGTTACGACGAACTGTATCAAGCTTACTATGAGCAAACCGAGGCACTGGTTGAAGGCGGCGTCGACTTGCTCCTGCCCGAGACGGTCTTTGATACGCTCAACCTCAAGGCCTGCCTGCACGCCATTGAGGACTTCCAGGAGACGCTGACCGAGCGCCTCCCCGTCATCATTTCCGTCACCATCACCGACCAGTCTGGCCGCACCCTCTCCGGCCAGACCGTGGAGGCCTGCTGGAACTCGATCCGCCACGCCAAACCGCTCTGCGTCGGACTCAACTGCGCCCTGGGGGCCGACCTCATGCGCCCGTTCTTGCAAGCGCTCTCCCGGGTAGCCGAGACCTATGTGCACGTCTATCCCAACGCCGGCCTGCCCAATCCCCTCGCTGCTACGGGCTACGATGAGACTCCGGAACACACCGGCAACGCGGTGGCTGGCTTCGCCGCAGAGGGCCTCGTCAACTTGGTCGGCGGCTGCTGCGGCACCACCCCCGAACACATCCGCGCTGTGGTCGACGAAGTTTGCCAGTATGAACCGCGCAAGGTGCCACAGCGCCCACATGCCCAGCGCCTCAGCGGGCTCGAAGCCTTCACCATCGAGCCGAAACACAGCTTCGTCATGGTCGGCGAGCGCACCAATGTGACCGGCTCACCCCGCTTCAAGAAGATGATCAAAGGCGACGACTGGGACGGCGCACTCGCCGTGGCTGCCCAGCAAGTCGAAAACGGAGCCAACATCATCGACATCAATTTCGACGAGGGCCTGCTTGATTCCGAGGCCTGTATGACGAAGTTCATGAACCTCGTCGCCTCCGAGCCAGCCATCGCCCGCGTGCCGATCATGATCGACAGCTCAAAGTGGTCGGTCATCGAAGCCGGACTCAAGTGCGCCCAGGGCAAGTGCATCGTCAACTCGATCAGCCTCAAGGAGGGCGAGGCCAAGTTTCTCGAGCAGGCCAAGCTCTGTCAACGCTACGGCGCTGCCGTCGTCGTCATGGCCTTCGATGAAAAAGGCCAGGCCGCGACCAAAGCAGATAAAGTCCGCATTTGTAAGCGCGCCTACGACCTGCTCGTAGCCGAGCTCCAATTCGATCCCTACGATATTATCTTCGACCCCAACATCCTTACCGTGGCGACCGGCATGGAGGAGCACAACAACTACGCGGTCGACTTTATCGAAGCGGTGCGCGAGATCAAAAAAGTCTGCCCCGGTGCCCTCACCTCCGGCGGTGTGAGCAATATCTCCTTCTCCTTCCGGGGCAACAACCCCGTGCGCGAGGCGATGCACTCGGCCTTCCTCTACCACGCCATCGAAGCCGGGCTCGACATGGGCATCGTCAACGCCGGCATGCTCGAAGTCTATCAGGAAATCGAGCCGGAACTGCTCAAGAAAGTCGAAGACGTCCTGCTCAACCGAAACCCCGAGGCGACCGAAGCCCTCATCACTTTTGCCGAAACCGTCGTGGCCTCGGACAAGATGGTCGACGACTCGGCCAAAAATGCCTGGCGCGATGGCACAGTCGAAGAGCGACTGGCCCATGCCCTGGTCAAGGGCATCGTCGATCACGTCGAGGCCGACACCGAAGAAGCCCGCCAGAAACTGGAGCGCCCCCTCGATGTGATCGAAGGCCCACTCATGGACGGCATGAAGATCGTGGGCGACTTGTTCGGCTCCGGCCAGATGTTCCTCCCCCAGGTGGTCAAGAGCGCCCGCGTCATGAAGCGCGCCGTGGCCTACCTGTTCCCCTTCATGGAGGAGGAAAAGAAGAACAACCCGAACACCCGCGCCCAGGGCAAATTCCTCATCGCCACCGTCAAGGGCGACGTACACGACATCGGCAAAAACATCGTCGGTGTGGTGCTGGCCTGCAATAACTACGAGGTCAAAGACCTCGGCGTGATGGTCGACTGCGACACCATCCTCAAAGAAGCCCAAGCCTGGGGTGCCGATATTGTCGGCCTCTCCGGACTGATCACGCCCTCCCTCGACGAGATGATCTTCAATGCGCAGGAGATGCAAAAGCGCGGCTTCACCCAGCCGCTTCTCATAGGCGGGGCCACCACCTCCAGCGCCCACACCGCCATCAAAATCGCCCCACACTACGGCCAGCCCGTCGTGCGTGTGGGCGACGCCTCCCTCGTCACCGGTGTCTGTAACAGCTTACTCAATCCCGAAAAGCGCGACGCCTACGTGGCCGAACTCGAAGCCGAACACCAAAAGCGCCGCGAGCGCTTCGCCGCCGGCCAGGCCGACAACGAACTCCTCCCCCTCGAAGAGGTCCGCCAGAAACGCTTCGCGCCGGAATGGAAACAGAGCGACCTCATCCGCCCCAACAAAATCGGCCTCACCGTCAACGACCACGTCGACCTCGAAACCCTTGCCGCCCACTTCGACTACTCTCCCCTCTTCTGGACCTGGGAGCTCAAGGGCGTCTACCCCAAGATCCTCGAACATAAGAAATACGGCGAGCAAGCCCGCAGCATCTTCGCCGATGCGCAGGCGCTGCTCAAACAAATCATTAAAGAAAAACGCTTCCGCGCCCGCTGCGTGGTCGGCCTGCTGCCCGCCAACTCGGTGGACGACGACATCGAGCTCTACCACCCCGAGACCGGGGAGACCCTTCACACCTTCCACACCCTGCGCCAGCAAAAGAAAAAAGCCGGCAGCGACACCTACTACGCCCTCAGCGATTTCGTCGCGCCCAAAGCAAGCGGCCTGGCCGACGCCTGCGGCGCCTTCGTCTGCTGTATCGAAGGCGTGGATACCTTTGCCAAAGAATTTGAGGAGGCCCACGACGACTATAACTCGATCATGGTCAAAGCCCTCGGCGACCGCTTCGCCGAAGCCCTCGCCGAGTATTGCCACAAACGCGTGCGCAAAGAGCTCTGGGGCTACGCCCCCGACGAGGCCCTCGACAACGAGGCCCTGATCAAAGAAAAATATCGCGGCATCCGCCCCGCAGCCGGCTACCCCAGCCAACCCGACCACACCGAGAAGCAAATCATCTGGGACCTGCTGGAGGCCGAAAAAAACACCGGCGCCACCCTGACCAGTAGCTTCGCCATGCACCCCGGCTCCGCCGTCAGCGGCCTCTACTTCGCCCACCCCGCAGCCAAATACTTCCAAGTCGGCCCGATCGACCGCGACCAGATGCAAGACTACGCCACCCGCAAAGGCCTCAGCCTGGTAGTCTGCGAGAAGTGGCTGGCCCCGATCCGGGGGTATTAGCCAAAAATTACATTTCCACAGTTTGCGCACTAATAGCGATGGCCAGAATGGGGCACCCTCCACCGTCACCTCTTGTGAGCCTTGGGAGCAGCTTATTCAGATTGGTGGTCGTCGTTGTCGCAAACTTTGTTGATTCCGCATCCAATCTAACAGCCAAATCTCTCAAGTCCGTCTGGGTTCGAGTGATAAGCACTGCGGCATCAATCACTGCCGCGTCGTAAAGTGCGCGATATACGCCCACATCCCGATCTAAATTTCCGTCCTTTGCGTTCCACTCTACGTCGAGTGCAACACGGCCTTTGAAGTTGTCGACCTTGTAGCCCTTGTTTTCGACGATTGACTCAACTATGATTCCCTTCTCCTCACCGACTTTACGGTATGGAGAAGTCGCTACTTTCAACTGAATCAAGGTATCTACCCTACCTTCGCGCCAACCAAGCTCACGAAATGCTTCGTCCAGCCGGGCTGCGATGTCTGACTTGTTGCCTCCTGCCGCGCAAATGTCTTCCTTGCTCAGAGAGAATCCATCCAAAACTGAAAGAATTTCCTCCCAGAGCCGTGGGCTCGTCGCGTTCAGAATAGCTGCTGCGTTTCGAACCTCACAGAACTGATATTTACTTAGAATCCCTTGCGGGATAGCTCCCTCATAGCTTGCTGTTAATTCCATCCCGCAAGCAAGGCTGAGTCTATCGATTTAGGCAACACTCTGCGAGTGGTTTTTATAGGTTGCCCAGCTTGGCGTATACGCGTCGTCTGCCTGATTCCCCCAGACAGTCCAATCTTTCCTAACACCTCTTGAGAAAAGTTCGAAATAGGGCCCTGGGGAGCAGGACTCTATCAACCGATACTGCTCGTCAGGTTTTCGACTATGCTCGCGTTTACGGGACTGTATCATGTTCACCTGCGAACGCCCCGGCGCAAGAGTCCGTGCGTTCTTTCCACGAACGCCAAACAGCAACACTTCAGTGACATTACGAAAATAGAAGCCAACCCCGCGACCGTCAGATCCTCCGTCTTTACGAATCTTGTGCCAAATGATGTTAGATTTATACTGAAAGCCCCATTCCTCCATGACTCTTAGTCCATCAGGCAGAAGCGCGTTTGGAACCCAGAGGTATAAATGTGCGGTATCATCGGCAATTTCCTCAACAGGAAGGTCGCAAATTTCATCTAGTGACATCGTTGAATACCTGTTGAGTCGCTTATGCTCCGGTGCCACCTTGCCGGTTCTGTTCTGAAACTGCCAGGGCGGATCTGCCATAATGGTTTTGAACCTCCTCCCCTCACAACAATTCAGCAGGCTCTGCTCGATTTCACTGAGCGGCTTTGTCGCCAACTTTAAGTTATACTGCCCCATATGCTCTTCGACCGCTTGATCAAGAACCTGCTGAATAGAAGTATCTTTATGGTATGCCACACTACGTAGATCGCTGTGTAGATTTTCTGACATCCGGTAAACAATTCCTTTTTTTTGATGCTTTTTATTCATCCAAGGAATTCATCAAAGTGATACCATAGTATCAAGATAAAAGTGAACATAGATCCATATTATTTAAAGATTTCATTTAACTCCCCAAATTTTTAGCGTGAACCGCACCCTGACCAGCAGCTTCGCCATGGCCCCCGGCAGCGCCGTCAGCGGCCTCTACTTCGCCCACCCCGAAGCCAAATACTTCCAAGTCGGCCCGATCGACCAAGACCAGATGCAGGACTACGCCACCCGCAAGGGCCTCAGCCTGGAAGTCTGCGAGAAATGGCTCGCGCCGATCCGGGGGTATTGATATTCTACTTGCAATACATACTATTGCAGGACAGTTTATACGCATGAGTGCATCGATAACCACCAGCATCCGATTGAGCCCGAAGCTTCGCCAGGCGCTTGAACGAAAAGCGCGACAAGAAAAGCGGGGCAAGAATTGGATTATCAGCCGGGCACTCGAGAACTATCTGGAGCACGACGCACAATACGATCTGGCAGCCGAAGCGTGCCGTCAGTCCGAAATCGCCGCACAACAGGATGCCGAAGACTGGGCGGCGGATGCCGATCTGGACCAATGGAAATAAAGCGCGGCGATATCGTCCTCTGCGTGATAGCGGGCGACTACGGGAAACCACGCCCGGCGCTCGTCATCCAGTCCGACCTGTTCAACGCCGCGCACCCGTCGGTCACACTGCTGCCGATCACCTCGTATCGAATTCAGACGCCCCTATTTCGCATCCCCCTGAAAGGGAATAAAGCCAATGGCTTAAAGCAGCCCTCACAGGTCATGGTGGATAAAATCACCGCCGTCCGCCGCGACCGCATCCGTCAGCGCATCGGCAAAGTCAGTCCAGCTATGCTCACGAAAATCGAGGAAAGCTTGCTGCGTTTTCTGGGCTTTGAATCGCGATGAACACCAGCCCGCCGGAGTAGCTCCTCACGCCACCCAGTGGCCAAATACTTCCAGGTCGGCCACATCGAATGTGCCGCACCAGCAACGGGTCTAAATCAATTGTGATCACTTCAACCCAAAACCAATATTAAATCAGACTCTTGATGCATTCCATATAAACATGGTTGACCAGCCTCAACTCTGTTCACAGATTTGAAGAATGATGCCTCCTACAGCTTCGCGGCATGTCAGCGTGTTCGCAGATAGATTACTGCGAAGTCTTTTATTTTTCGGCCTCTTGTTGACGGTCGGCTGCGGGCACTTTTCCGATACGGGCACAGCGGATAATCTGGCACACGAGCGCAGCGGCTTCAGCCCTGAATACCTGGCACTAGACGACACTGTTGAGCCGGATGCCGACATGCAGGCTTTTCTGCTAAAATACACGGAGGCCCTGAACCGTGAGATGAATCGCCGCATCGCGGTAAGTCGCACCGTCATCGAGTCGGGTCAGCCGGAAAGTGCGCTGGGGAATCTCACTGCCGATATCACGCGCGAACACGCCTCCCGCTACCTGGGGCGCGAGGTCGATATTGCGCTCTTGAATCGGGGTGGACTGCGGACGCCGATTCCGGAGGGTGATGTGACCGTTGGCATGATTTACGAACTCATGCCCTTTGAAAACTACATCACCCTGCTGAAATTCAGCGGCGATCAAATCCGCGCGATTGCCAACGAACTGGCGATTGAAGGCGGCGAGCCCGTCAGTGGCCTACAACTGCGCATCGACGGTGATCGTGCGACCGATATCTTAGTCGGGGGAGTCCCCCTGCGCTCCGATCACTATTACTGGTTGGCCACCAACAACTGGATGGCTGACGGCGGCGGCCCCGTGCCGACACTTTGGGAGCCGGTTGAGCGGCGTGACACCGGCATTCTGCTACGCGATGCTTTTATCGAATCCATCGAAAGCCAGCGCCAACTTTCTCCAACAACCGAAGGACGTATCCGGCGATAACAAGCGAGTGCGCTTCAACCGGATTCTTCCCGCCTCATCACCTCTGTTTCAACCATCATCTGCATGAAATCATCCGCTCTCATCAGGGCCCACTCCCGTCGTCAATTTATCAAGCAGGTAAGCGCTGCCGGTCTCGGTCTGGGCCTGATGAGCCTGAGCCCAGTTGCTGCCTACGGGCGGAGGCTGGATTCGGGCCAGAAGCGCATCACCATCATGCACACCAACGACACGCACGCCCGGATCGAGCCTTTCCCAGATGGCTCGGGCCGCTATGCCAACATGGGCGGCACGGCGCGGCGGGCGGCGCTGATCAAAAAAATCAGACAAGCACAGCCGCACAACCTATTGCTCGACGCCGGTGATGTGTTTCAAGGCACACCGTATTTTAATTTCTATGAGGGTGCCCTCGACTACGAACTGATGTCCATGATGGGCTACGACGCCTCCACCATCGGAAACCATGAGTTTGATAATAAAGTAGAGGGCTTTGTCGAAGTCGCCCCCAAGGCCCGGTTTCCATTCGTCATCTCCAACTACGACTTTAGCGGTGCGCCAGCCATGGGTGCCTTTACCCGGCCACACCTTATTAAACATGTGGACGGCGTGCGTATCGGTATTTTCGGGCTGGGCGTTGCCTTCAAAAACCTCGTGCTGCCCCACCTCCATCAGGGCGTGCAGGATCGGGATGCAATCGCCACCGCCTCGGAAATGACACAGCGCTTGCGGCAGGATTTCCACTGCGATATGGTGATCTGCCTCAGCCATCTCGGCTACCGCTATGACGATCCCGAACAAGTGAGTGACCAGATCGTCGCCAATCAGGTGCACGGCATCGACCTCATTATCGGCGGCCACACGCATACGCTGCTGGACGAGCCCGAAATTGTGGAAAAAGCCGGCGACGCACCCACGGTCATCTCTCAAGTCGGGCACGGCGGTGTCGTGTTGGGACGCCTGGATTTTGAATTTACCCGCACCAACCGCCTGCGCGGCGTATCTGTCGCCAACCAAAGCATCGATGCCTCGATCTGAAGGCTGAAGTTTCGTGGCGTGCTCGCTTGCGAGCGCCGACGGAGCCCCCAGTCTTCGCAAGCAGTTATGCCCTTGACCGCAGCGGTTGGCAGTTTTTCGATTCATCCTTGCTGAAAATCGAAACTATTGTAATGTTTTCTTTCGCAGCATGCAGCTTCAGCAATCGTCCCGCGTAAGCTTTCTTAAGAGTCTAAACCCGACGTTTGCAATGAATGACATTAAAACACTTGTAGCAGAGTTTTAAACTCCGTCTCTATCATCCGCTTAATCATGGGCACAATATAATCTATACATATCAGGAGTTGAACTCCAAAAAAGAGAGAAATTTGGGATTTTTAAGACGCCCATAAAAATCGCATAAAAGTCTCTGATTTCTGGTCAAAACGGAGGTAAATCTACTCTGGGGAAAATCATTCAAAGTAGCCGGGTGCAACCGTCGTGGATATCATCGTCAGTGGGGCTACACCCCATAGCACTAAGCCACTTTTTCGGATAAAATCAGGAGCATGAAACTAAAAAAGCCAGCCCGACCCAAAAAACAAAGCGCCGCCCGCGAATCAAGACCGTCCACGCCCCCACTCAAGCCGATCGTTCCTGCGGTCACATCTCCTGAAGATGAAGTGTCTCAAAGAGCTTATTTCATGTATCTCAATCAAGGCTGCCACGATGGATTTGATGTGTATCACTGGTTGATGGCCGAAGCGGAAATTGAGGTGAATACAGAGGCAGGCAGGCTCCAGGGTGCTCACTAAAGTTCCGCAAACAGAATCCGGCCCAATCTGCGACCAACACCGAAGCGACCCAACAAAGCGCGACAACCGCAACGGTCACCGCAGAAACCAACGCCACCCAGCCACCCAGCCACCCAGCCAACGGAGCAGACCTCTGTCGTCGTCTCAGGGCCCAAATCGGCATGCCCGTGCTAGGCTGGATCCCCTCGCCCTTCGATGTTAAAGCAGGCGGCACCCGCTCCGCCCAAAAGCTGGCCAGTTGGGGCCTCCTCAGGCAGTTATTAATTGCATCAGTTTTTGCAGGAAAATCATGGTGACACCGCGACCGAGCGGGAACACGTCATCCCCCCCATACACGATGTATTTTCGGTCGGCTCCCACATCATCGCAAGTCTCACTGTAGTGCTTACCAGGTTTCGGTGCGGTTCCGTGCTTGATTTCGATGGCCCAGGTTTCCGAAGCGGGCATCTTGACGACCAGGTCAATTCTCACTCAACCGATATTGACAGTCGTGCATTTGTGACACATAAATGTATTACATATGAAATCAGTCAACATACGTAGCCTCAAACACGAGACTGGGGCACTGATGGAGCGCATCGCCCTCGGTGAATCGGTCGAAATCCGCCGCCGAAACCAGCCGATTGCCGTCTTGCAGCCGATGGCATCCAATAAAAAGAGTGGACCACGCCCTGATTTCAGAAAGCGCCTCCGCGCCATTTACGGTGACCAAATACTACCCAAAACGGCCACCGAACTGCTCTCCGAAGAGCGGGGTGAGCGATGAATGATTATGCGGACACCGGCTTCATTTGCTCGCTCTACGCACCGGATGCGAATAGCGAACGCGCCGCAAAATTCATGGACAGGCAAAACGTGCCTATCTCCTTTTCATGGCTCAACCAAGTGGAGTTCCGCAACGCCCTGCGCCTCCGCGTCTTCAGAAAAGAAATTACCGCCACCCAACGGGACCACTCGCTCAACTTACTTCTATCCGACCTGAGTGCAGGCATTTTTAAAAACGTGGAACTCGCACAAAGCAATGTCCTGATCGAGACCGAACGCCTAAGCGCACAGCACAGCGAAAAGCTGGGCAACCGCAGTCTCGACATTCTTCATGTCGCCATGGCCGTCACCCTCGGTTGCGAGCGCTTCCTCAGCTTCGACACCCGCCAAATCAAACTCGCCAAAGCCGCAGGCTTAAAGGTGGCCAAGCTCTGAACTTCCAATCCCGGCAGCTAGTGCCGCCGAAAAGCAAATCCCGATCAGGTCCGCCTGGAGCCGAGGGGCTGTAGTTTCGTGGCGTGCTCGCTTGCGAGCGCCTGCCCACCGAACCGGAACTCGACGCCCTGATACAGAACTACTCACCGGATGCCGCCTGCCAATGCTATTCAGGTGCCCCGCGTGTATTCAGCCTCCTTGAAACCTGTATCAGTCGCTAGCCTTAGCTGCTCCAGATTCAGGGGATTTACCTCGACTGCCAGTTTACGAGGCCACATGCCAAAAAAATAGCCACTAGGAACAAGATGTTCGCTCTGAAAATGCTAAATTAAGGCAGGGCAATAACCAGATAATTCGTGACCTTTCAGTCTTTCTCGCCTTATGCTGCACATTCATGCCGTATTACGACATTCTTAGCTCCTCCGGCAGAAATGCCCTCGCCTCCCTGCGAGTCACACAAATGTCTCACCCTGCCGATAAGATCGGCAGGGTGAAACCGGTCAGGTTGGAAGTCTTATCTGATGCTGCAAACAGCGGATACCCACTGCACGAACTGCAAACAGACACGCGACGACCTATGAGACGACGAATTTGGAAAAATTATAATGCTCTACGATAACTCAACCAAAGAAAAAAGTGTTGCCTCATGGATCGAAGAGCAGACCGGCACGGGAAAGCTGGATTGTACCAGCGGCTACTTCACGGTCGGCATCCTCTCATTCATCTCTCGGAAGCTGAACGATAAGATTTCGGACTTTCGCTTCGTTTTAGGCGACATCGTCTGCAATGATCAGGATAGGGAAAAACCTATCAATCTCCTAACAGAGACGATTACCGTGGATGCTGCGCTCCGCTTGAACCAAGTCGCCCAGGAGGCTGTGGCCTTCCTCAAGCAGGAGAAAGTCAAAGTCCACACGGTGGAGCCTAATTTCTGCCACGCCAAAACCACGCTGTTCCGCGCACCCAGCAAACCCCTGTGCTACTTCGTCAGCGGCAGTTCCAATCTGACGGAAGCAGGTCTGGGTATGCAGCACACGTCCAACATTGAGTTAAACGTCATCGGCCAGGGTACTGCCGCCGACTACGAGGAGATTTGCCGCTGGTTCGATGACCTCTGGCAGCGGGACCAGACCCATGCATACAAGACCGTCGACGGTAAGCGCGTCCCTTTCAAGAAATACCTGATCGAACAGATCGAGTCCATTTTTCGCAAATACACGCCACACGAACTCTACTATAAAACCCTGTTTGAGTTATTCCGCGATCAACTGGTCGATTTGGAGGCCGATGCCGGTTTACAGCAACGCATCGGGCACCTGAAGCACACAAAGATCTATAAATCGCTCTACGAGTTTCAGCAAAAGGGTGTGCTCAGTCTGATCAAGAAGATCGAAGATTACGACGGTGCCGTGCTCGCAGATGCCGTCGGCCTGGGTAAAACCTGGAGTGCCCTGGCCGTCATCAAATACTACGAGTATAAAGGTTACCGCAGCATTCTGCTATGCCCCAAGAAGCTATCGAATAACTGGAGACGCTACCTCAAAGACAACGGTTCAATTTTCGATGCAGACAAGTTGGATTACACCATCCGCTACCATACCGACCTGCAGGACAACCGGATCGAAACCAACCACACTGACGGGAGGCGACTGGATACCTATTTCCAAAGCGACACGCCGAAGTTGATTGTCATCGATGAGAGCCACAACCTGCGCAACCGCAAGTCAGGCCGCTACCAATACTTGGTTGAGGAGCTATTAAAAAAGAACAAAGACGTCAAAGTGCTTCTGTTGTCAGCAACGCCGATCAACAACGACTTCCGCGACCTGAGGAACCAGTTTTCACTGATCGTCAAAGATCAGGACGATGGCTTTGCCGATGCCAAGGGCATACTGGTCGATAGCATCGAAAACAAGTTTCGCACGGCCAGCAAGGAGTTCAAGCGGTGGAGCGAGGATCCCGACCGCAACATCCGGAGCCTGTTGCAGAAGTTACCGGACGAGGTGATTCGCCTGATTGACCGCCTGGTCGTTGCCCGCACCCGGCGGCACATCAAAGGACTCACGGACACGTTGACCTTCCCCGAGATGCAGCCTCCGCAAAATGAATATCTTGATTCCCTCAATATAGATAGCTTCAAGCGCTTCGAAGACATCCTGGCGGCACTCCCAAACTTCTTCGCCGCCTACAAACCAGCCGTTTACAGCGAGAAACAGGACAAGTCGGACAACGTTCTCGAAAACGAAGCACTGCGCGATCAATTCCTTGTCGTCATGCTCAACAAATTGTTGGTCAAACGGCTGGAGTCTTCCTGGTCGGCTTTCCATAGCACACTCAAGGTCGTTCAAATAGTCCACCAAACTGCACTCACCGCCGCAGAAAAATACGCAACTCACAAAGAGGACGCAAAACTCAGCGGCGATCTGGCACAAATCACAAAGGATGAGGAGGCGCTGGACATCCCGCTGGGCAAACGGGAAATCCGCCTGTCTGAAATCGCAGCGGCCGGAAACTTCGATACCTTCAGGGCACACCTCGAAGACGATGTCCGGCAGCTTGAACGCCTCATCAAGACCCTCGACCACTACGAAGCCCAAATTGCCAAAGAACAGGAGCAATCCAGCGCCGATGCGAAACTGGACCGCCTGATGGGCCTGCTTAACGAGCAACTTCATTCGGACAAACCCTCCGAGCAGCGTCGACTCCTGCTCTTTACCAGCTACACCGACACCGCGAATTACCTCTTCGATCAGCTCCGGCACCGGGGCTACGGGAAAATGGCCTGCATCAGTGGCGACGGTGCACGCTGCTCCGAGACCCCGCATACCGTGGTCAAGAACTTCGAGCCCGTGCTCGAACGCTTCTGCCCGTTCACCAAGCTCTACATGGAGCGGGACTGGCCCGATTTTGAGGCGAAGTCCTCCAACTGGTCCAGTTATCACCAATGGAGCGATTGGGTGCGTTCCCGCAACGAACGCGTCGCCGAGCTGCTGGACCAGCCCATCGAGATTGTCATTGCCACGGACTGCCTCAGCGAAGGTCAAAATTTACAGGACTGCGACACCGTCATTAACTACGACATCCACTGGAATCCGGTGCGGGTAATCCAGCGCCTCGGTCGTATCGACCGCATCGGCTCACCCAACGATACTGTCCGCGGCATCAACTTCTGGCCAAGTGCATCGGTCAACGACTACCTCGGCCTGCAAAAACGCGTCGAAGACCGCGCCATCGCCATTGCCACCACCGGCTCTGAAGTGCCCGGTATCACCGACCGGGTGCAAGAGCGGCTTGAGGATGAAACCTTCCAAGAGCAACAGGAAGCACGTATGCTGGAACACCTCGAAAGCTCCTGGGAAGAACTGGAAGACCAGAGCCGGAGCCTTAATTTCTCGGATTTGTCTTTGGAAATCTTCCGCCAGGATCTGCTCAAAGAGCTTAGCCAGGACCAAAAGCTCTATGAAGCCATGCCGCTCGGGATCTACACCGGCTTCAAAACAGCACAGGACGGCAGTGCCGACGGCATCGTGGCCCTGCTGGGTTACCCCTCCCGCAAGAACGGCAGCAAGACGCCTTACCATCGGCACAACTTGGTTTACATCGACCAGCGCGGACAAGCCATCTTCGACAAGCCCGGGGAGGTGCTCAAGTTTCTCTCCGATCACCGGAGCGAAGCGCGTTTTGTCCCGCAAGCCATCGACCAGAACGACAGTCAGGCCATCGACGCCTGTTCCCAATCGATCAAAACTTGGCTGCGGTCCTTCTCAGAGGGTGACGCCCTCGACGATCTCATCAGCGGCATCCAGGGCGGCGACCTCGCCACCCAGTCGCAGGTCGCGGATCGAAACTCCCTCGAAGCCCAATACGACCCGGAAAACTGCGACCTCATCCTCTGGTTTACCGTCAGCAAATAATTCAGCAACCGCATTGACCCATGTCCCTCGAATCCGCACTTCTCAAATTCTCCAACGAACCGCTGCTGCAAGCCGCCCGTAGCCTGTTCAAAGAGACCCTGCACATCCCCCTCAGCCCGCTGGCCGATGCGGCACTCAGCCCCCAGCGCTTCTTCCGCGATGGGCTCAAGGATGCCCACGGCATCATCCAGAGCATCTACCTGGTGGGTCGCGTCGAAGACGGCACCTTCGGCCACGACCTGCCAGCCGACGACCTGGAGACCGTGGAAGCCTCAATCGGTCCGGACTATGAAGGCCTCTTTATTCTGGCTGTCGATCTGGGCGATGCCCACGCCACCCGCACCGACCTCTCCAACCTGACACGCGATTTCAACCGCGCCTTCAAAGCCGCCCCCGTCATCGTGGTTTACAAATACGACCACGATCAGACCTGCATCTCCCTCGCTTCCTGCGAACGCTCGGCCTATCGCCAGCAGTGGCGCGAGGGCGAGAAGCCGGGCAAGGTTTCGCTCCTGAAAGACGTGCACCCGGAGCAACCTCATGCCGCCCACAAACGTTTCCTGCTTCAACTGGTTGTCCCGGATCGTGGCAATGATCGCCCAAGAAACTTTCGTGAACTTCACAAGAGATGGCAGCGCGTTTTCGACAACCGCGTCCTCAACGAAGATTTCTACAAGGAAGTCGCCGCCTGGTATCAGCATGCTATCGGAAAGATTCGCCTGCCGGAGTGCCCCGCCCATTTCGGCGACAATGCCGAAGCCCATGTCAAAGACTTCACCGTGCGCCTGATCTGCCGCCTCATGTTTTGCTGGTTCCTCAAGGAACGCGGCCTGATCCCGGCGGAACTCCTGGAGCTGCGCGACTATCGTGGCCGCGCTTACCCCCTGGTGCAGGACAGCGATGCCGCCGAGCTCAATCTCGAACTCTTCCAGCAAAGCAGCAGCTACTACCGCGCCATCCTGCAAAACCTCTTCTTCAACGCCCTCCACCGCCCCATCGGCGAGCGCAACCGCGCCTCGGTGGAATGGTTCAGCCCGGACGCCCTGCATGAGGACTTCGACCGCTCGCTCTTCGACCGGGTGCCCTACATCAATGCCGCCCTCTTCGAGCGCGACGAGGGCGACAACGCCAACAACCGCTCCGAGGAAGGTGTCTTCTCCATCCCGAACGAACTTTTCTACGCCGAATCAATTGAAGTCCAGCGCGGACGCGCCGCCGGTGGACTGGTGAAAACCAAGGGTCTTAACCGCATTTTCGCCCAATACAAATTCACCATCGAGGAAAACACCTCGCTGGAAGAGGAAGTCGCCCTCGATCCCGAGTTGCTCGGTATGGTCTTTGAAAATCTCCTCGCCGATATCGATCCCGGGGCGGGCGATGCCATTCAAAAGAGTGCCCGCAATGCAA
>REBV01000240.1 GCA_007692545.1 Puniceicoccaceae bacterium | reverse complement strand
ATATCGACTTAAACCCGGTGCGAGCGGGGCTGGTGGAGGACCCGAAGGACTACCGTTTCTGCGGCTATGCGGAGGCGATGGCGGGTGGCGCTCCCGCGCTGGAGGGTCTGCGGCGTATCTGGTCGGGCTATTCGGGTCCGGTGGATGGGGCGGAGGCTCTGCGGGAACACCGCCTGCTGCTCTTCGGTCAGGGAGCCATGCCGGGCGCGGGAGCCTCGATCAGCCGCGAGCAGGCTTTGCGGGTGCTGGAGCAGCAGGGGGGCGCCCTGCCGAGGTCGGCGGCCCTGCGCTGCCGGGTGCGCTATCTGACGGATGGAGCCATTCTGGGCTCGGCCGAGTTTGTGCGCTCATTCCAGCGGGACTGGCAGCAGGGCCGGTCGCAACCGGTGCCGGTGGGCGGTCATCCGCTGAAGGGGGCCGACTGGCAGGGCCTGGCCGTGGTCAAGACCCTGCGGCGGAAGGTTTTTGACTAAGCCTGCAATCTCTTTTTGCCGCACAGGCCATGCCTATTATTCAGAAAGCAGGCTAGTATTCCTTCAAAATAAGTTTTTCACTAAAAGGGGCTTCTGAAAAGCTACCCCTGAGCAGCTTTAGCTGACTCAGGCGCAGCTTTTCAGTTATTGTGGATTTTCCCTCGAAATCGACACTTTTATTGAACCTAATCTTTACAGCGTTGGCTATTGCGGTATTCTCCGATCATGAGATACCGCAACCCGAAGAAAGAGAGTGATTAGTTCAGCATGATCGAGCACCAGCAGTCGGTGCTGAAGGCCGTCAAGGGCATCAACAAGCTCAATGCCGTGATCGACTGGGAGTTATTCCGCGAGGATTTGGAGTCGGTCCTCGGCTACGACTGCCGGGACCCGAAACGGGGTGGCCGTCCTCCTTTCGATGCGGTGCTGATGCTCAAGGTGCTGGTCTTGCAGAAGTATTACGGCCTTAGCGACGTGGGACGGAGTTTCAGATCATGGACCGCTTCAGCTTTCTTCAGTTCCTCGGGCTCCAGGCCAGCGACAACGTGCTTGACGCGCGCACGATCTGGGACTTCAAGCAACTACTGGAGAAGGATGAGCGCGATGGCTCCCGCCGTCTGTTCGGACGCTTCGAGCGGCAATTGCAGGACGAAGGGCTGCTGGCCAGGGAGGGCAGCATCGTGGATGCGAGCTTTGTGGCCGCTCCGCGCCAGGGCAACAGCCGCGAACAGAACGCCCGGATCAAGGGGCGGCGAGCGGCCCGAAGGCTTCGAAGCGGACACGCCGAAGGGTCGGCAGAAGGAATGCGATGCGCGCTGGACGAAGAAAAACAACGAAACGCACTACGGCTATAAGAACCACGCGATGGTGGATGCGAAAAGTAAATTGATCGACGGCTACGCCACCACTGCGGCGAGTGTCCATGACAGTAAAGTTCTTGAAGAGTTGGTGGACGAAAGCGACGAACAAGCTCAGGAGCCGCATCCGGGTGCGCTGCGAGCATGTCTTCGGGCGAATGACCCAGATGGCGATGGATCGGTTACGAACCATCGGCCTGCTCCGGGCCGGACAACACAATGGACTCTGTAATCTTGTTTACAATATGGACCGCTATGCCTTCCTGTGCCGCTGAACGGCCAAAAGGCCGCTAATGCGGCCATACGGGCCAAATAACAGCATGATCAAAACAAAAAAGCCTCGCTCTCACCGGCGCACACCTAATCGATTTAACGTAATTAAATCTGAAAATCGGTTTTTGAGTCGCCTCCAGCGCTCAAAAGGCGTTTTTCAGAAGTCCCCTTTAGATGAGCAAGTTAACGATCTTCAATAATTAGCCTTGGAGCCAGTTGTAGATATCGCTGAAAATTTTTCAACGCGGCATCGGCCAAGCATTCGATGCGCGACTTTAGTTGCATGGACTTCAACTGGGGATCAGATCGAAAAGGTTCACTTGAGCGAATCAGTCGGCTCACTCTCTCCGGCACGGGCGCGGATGCGCTTTTCCGCCTCCAGGATGATCGCCTCACAACCGATAAATTTGTGGTCGTCGAGTGTCAACCGCCGCTGCTTTCCACCTTCGCTATAGATCGCGTAGGCAATACCTTTACTCTTCCATTTCTTGCGGTCCATGGCGGTGATCGAATCGAGCTCGACCCGCTCGCCTGAAGCACCAATTACCAGATCTCCTTCCGCCCGCACCTCCCGGCGATGGTTCCAGAGGATCCAAAGCCCGAAGAGCAGTACACCGCTCATCATCGTCCATCCGATGACCCGCTGCTCGCGAATAGCCGAATCTGTCCGCTCTTTCGGTATGTTACGGCGATAACCTGCCTCACGCGCATGCCGCTCCCAGGCGAGACGAACAAAGCTGCTCTCTTCATCCGCCGCCTCACCGGACTTGATCAATGGATCGCGAATCGCTGCATACGCCTCGTAGCGCTCGGCTTCGTCCGGCCATAATATATAACCATCATAGAGAAACCAGGCCGCGATGCCAAATATCATGAAAAACATGAACAACATCCGCCGCCGCCATTCCTTGGAGATTCGAGCTACTACTTGCATCCGACTAGTCTTTGTGGCAATTCACCGCACTGACAACGAAATTGATACCGCCAATGCGCCCAAAAAACCCGTTTCTGACAAAATGATTGAGCACTTCGTGAAATATCATACTCAAAATAACACTTCTGCACTCGACTTTAACCTATTGCATATTTGCGCAAAAATGCAAATTTTGACAGAATTATACAATTTTAGTGCTCTTAGAAAGTGGCTATTTTAGTACTTTAAACTCATCCACATTATGTCTGACAACACCTCCGATATCGGCCTGATTGGCCTCGCAGTCATGGGCCAAAACCTGGCCCTCAACATTGCCGACCACGGCTTCAAAATCTCCGTCTACAACCGGACGACAAGCAAAATGGAAGAATTCGTGGCCGCCAACCCCAACACGCCCGGTGGGCTGGTTGGCCAAGCGGAGCTAAAAGACTTTGTCGCCTCGCTCAAGCGTCCGCGCAAAATCATCATCCTGGTCCAGGCGGGCGGGCCCACCGATAAAGTGATCGAGGCCCTGATCCCCCTGCTCGAAGCGGGCGATATTATCATCGACGGCGGCAATGCGCGCTGGGATGACACCATCCGCCGCGAAAAAGACCTTACAGCCAAGGGACTTCGCTTCATCGGTTCCGGCGTTTCCGGGGGTGAAGAAGGTGCCCGTTTTGGTCCCTCTCTGATGCCCGGTGGCAGCCCTGAGGCCTGGACGCATCTGGAGCCGATCTGGAAAGCAATCGCCGCCAAGGTCGATCCCGACACCGGAAAACCTCTCGAAGGTGCCGAGCCGGGCAAGCCCGTCGTGGGCGGTTTCAGCTGCACGGCTTACATCGGTCCGGATGGTGCCGGCCACTATGTTAAGATGGTGCATAACGGCATCGAATACGGGGATATGCAAATGATCTGCGAAGCCTACGATCTTATGCAAAACGTGCTCGGCCTCACCCCGGCTGAGATGGGCGACATCTTCAGCGAGTGGAACCAGGGTGAGCTCGATTCCTTCCTGATCGAAATAACCGCCGACATTTTAAAACAAGTCGACTCCGTCACTGGCCAGCCGTTTGTCGACATCGTGCTCGACACCGCCGGCCAGAAAGGCACCGGCAAATGGACCTCTGTCAACGCCCTCGATATGGGCACGCCCGCACCGACTGTGGCCGAAGCTGTCTTCGCCCGCTGCCTCTCGGCCGTGAAAGACGAGCGTGTCGCTGCTGAAAAGATCCTCAAGGGCCCCGAAGCCGCACCCTTTACCGGTGATAAGACAGCAATGGTCGAAGCCATCCGCGAGGCCCTCTACGCCTCCAAAATCTGCTCCTACGCACAGGGCTTCCAGCTCATGCGCTACGCCCAGGAGGAATACGGCTGGAAGCTTAATTTCGGCGAAATTGCCCAAATCTTCCGTGGCGGCTGCATCATCCGTGCTGCATTCCTGCAAAAGATTACTGAGGCCTTCGAACGCGATGCCGATCTGGCCAACCTGCTGCTCGATCCCTATTTCTCCGACGCCATTCACAAAGCACAAAAGAGCTGGCGCAAGGTCATTGCCCTGGCCGCTGAGTACGGCGTATCCACGCCAACCTTCAGCTCCGCCTTGACCTACTACGACGGCTACCGCACCGCCCGTCTCCCACAAAACTTGCTACAAGCCCAGCGTGACTACTTCGGGGCCCACACCTACGAGCGTACCGACGAGCCCCGGGGCAAGTTCTATCACATTGACTGGCCCAAGGCTGATCGTCCGCAGCTGGAGATGTAGAGCCGCGGACAGATTCAAGCTACAGATTTAGCTAAATAGGCCAGCGACCACATTTCTTTCCACAGCCGGTAGCGACCTTCGGCCGTGATTTTGCCGTCTTCCTCGCGTCGCTGTCGGGGCACAAGAAATCCGGTCTCTGTGTTTAAACGTTCTAAAATGCGCTGCTGCTCGTTCAATTCTTCCAGCGCATCCTCTTCCATCACTATCGGTTCGATGCTGTGGCGGACGATGCGTCGACCATGTAAATGAAGCAGTCCGGGCAGTGAACCGACGAGCGGACGACGGCTAATACTCCAATTTTCCGGATAATAGCCGCCATAGGGTAAAAATAAATTATCCGTAATGAGTCGCTCACCGCTTTCAGCCAAAGATGTAATCGTAAAACAGGCAGTCGTTCCACCTGTGCTTTTTGGAAAAAACAGTATCTGGATTCGAGTTTCCCGATCCGGACTCTCGTAAACTGAAGCGCGTAAATAAGTGTCCTCAAAAAGCTCTGCCTTGAGTGCTTTAAGCCGCTTGAAACCACGCTCCCTCAACCAATCCTTGATTTCAATAAAGCGCGTCTCCGCCGGCCATTCGTCGCCGTGGGTATTTTCCTTAAATTCAGGAAATAGAGGTAAATCGCTACGGCTCAGTGCCTTAATTACTATCCAATTATAACCAGTCTCCAAGACAAACCACAGTGCCAACCCAGACACGAAATGCACCCAGTCAGGGCGGAACGATAACTCAAATAGCTTAAGAAAATAGGCAAAAAGAGCTCCGAATAAAATCCAACGCATCCAGCGCCCCAATAAGGTGAGAATCGGCATCACCCACCGCCCACCCAAAAACGGTAAAAGCACCGTCAGTAGAGCGACTCCTAAAAGCAAATACTGGTAGATTTCTGAGTGTTCGCTGGTCATACTTCGTTCCTAAAGACAAGTGGCGTGCTCGCTTGCGAGCGCCTGAATGAGCTGCGTCACAACACAGAAGCTCGCAAGCAAATGCCCTGCTAAGATAAAACTGCCCGAAATCAGTTCAAGCGCAGAGGCATTATGACACAAATGAAATTATCCAATGTCTTGAAAAGGCCCGGACTAAGCTCGTCTTTAAACTCAAAAAATACCTCGTCTTTAGTCAAAGCCTTGAGTGGCTCCATCAAAAATTGAGGATTGAAGGCGACTTGTACCTCAGGACCATCATAAGCAATTGCCATCGATTCGTGTGACTCGCCGTATTCACTGGAGCGACCAGAGATCTCTAATAAATTCTTGCTCACCTTAAGCTTGACAGAGTTACTCTTATCCGAAGTCACCAGAGCCGCACGGTGCACACACTCCAACATAAGCTCACGCTCGATCTTGACGCGGTGCTCCGTCTCTTTGGGAATCACTTGGCGGTAGTTCGGATAATTGCCTTCAACGATCTTGGAGACAAGATAAAGATGATCGACTAGCCCGGAATCTCCGCCCTCATCGATAGCAATCTCGAAGGCTGCTTGCCGGTCGTTGAAAGCGACCTTGACCTTGTCTCCTTTGCCCATCAGGCGCTCCAATTCATTGACCGTCTTGGCAGGCAGAATCAGACTACCGGCATTGTCCTCGCTGACTTCAAGATCCAGAGCCGTCAGCCCCAGACGTCGGCCATCTGTTGCCACCAGCGTTAATTTCTCATCCGCAAAATTGAAATAAACCCCATTGAGTATGTAACGGTTTTCGTCCGTCGACTGAGCATAGGACACACTCTTAAGCATATTAACAATCTGATCCTGAGATAGTTCGAAAACTTTACGATTCTCAAAAGTAGGCAGCGGTGGGAATTCATCCGAGCCAATCCCCATGATTTTAAATAGTGAGCCCCCGGACGTGATTTTTACCTGGTTGCTTTCGCTTGTCTCCAAAAAGACCTCCGTCACAGGAAGCTCACGCACAATCGTTGCCAGCTTACGCACGGGTAAGGTTATCGCACCTGGTTCAGACACGTCCGCCTTAATCCGGCAACGGATGCCAAGATCCAAATTTGTCGTCGTCAGCGATATGTGGCCCGACTCTGCTTCTATCAGCACATTGCTAAGAATTGGCATGGTCGAACGAGTCGCCACAACATTGAGAACTTGCTGGAGACCGTTGCTAAAATGATCCTGGTTGATCTGAAACTTCATAGTGGTAAATTTGTCGTTCTTTTGGACTTACTGGCAATGCTTATATAAGAGTTCTTTTTATATATTTAAATCTCTCAGTAACAGTAAGGGGGAGGAATAGGTAGAAAAACTCATTAAGTAGTTATCGGCAAGTTATTTGCGTGGAAATTTCATTGTTTATAATGCGGTGTGGTGAATTCGATTTGCGTCAACAATGTGGAAAACTTTTTCTAAACGCACAGCCTGTTCCCACTTACGCACAACTTATTCACCGTCTACTTTAGCTCGTCCGGCAAGTCGTCTTTTAGCCCGATAAATTCGATATAAATGACGCATCGGACCGTAGCTGATATAACCAAAAAAGACCAGGGCCACCGCCAATTCCTTCATAATAAAGACGGCACCTAACAGAAATATCAAATAGATGAAAGTCCTGAAACGAGTGCTGGTTTGCCAGTCCACATCCTTAAAACTCGGGTAGGGGATGTTGCTAATCATTAAGAACGCTATAGCCAGCATGAATGGAGGAAGCACAATCGCCAAGGCCCTCAAATCCAGGCTGTTTAGAACCAATACAAGCGATGCAATCATACCCGCAGCCGCGGGAACCGGAAGCCCAAGAAAGTCTTTAGTCCCCTTAAGTCGCTCGGAAGGCAGCAGCATGGGATGGGTCAATACATTGAAACGAGCCAAACGAACGCCCGCACAAAGCAAATAAACAAATCCAATTAACCACCCGATCTGTAGAAAAAATGGATATTTCTCCGTCGGTGAGAGTATCAGGAAGATCATCATCAATGCGGGCGCGACACCAAACGAGACCACATCCGCGATCGAATCAAATTCTTTGCCAAAAAGTGACTCCCGACCCCCCAGCCTGGCCACCCGGCCATCAAGCGCATCGCAAATTACAGAAAAAAGAATAAACCAAACAGCTTGCGTGAAGTATCCAGTGATGACTTCAGGGTCCGTGGCGTAGTTGGCCTGAATGCAGTAAAGAATAGCCAGAAATCCGAAAAATAAATTTCCCGCAGTTAAACTGTTTGGAAGCAAATAGATACGGCTGGCTTCTTCAGAGTCCGCATATTGAGGACGCTTCGCTTCAGGCGCTTCCTTTGGTTCAATCATAGACTAAGCGGGTTATTTTTCAGCATCATCCTTATGACGCAATGATTCCAAATATTTCCAGAACGAGTCATCCTGTTCGACCATAAATTCTTCTGTAAACGGTAATTTGAAACGAAATATAAAGTCCGACAGGGTATTTTTATGCAAAATATAATGTGCAAACAATGCATCCCCCTGTTGCTCGAAATAAATGCGAAATTCACCCGCCCGAACCCGGTAATAGTTTCTTCCATTCCTATGAAATCGGCCAAGTTCCTCGTTTGGATGGTCTAATTGCTCCTGACGCAAAGTACTCACGACTTCGACAAGCAACATCTGTGAACGCGTATCAAGCTGGTTAAGCTCGCGCATGCTCTGATCGCTGAAATTTACCTGAAACATGAGATATTGATAGAGTAGGAAATGCGGCAGATTACCCCATAAAGCCTCCTGTGCAATCGTAGAATGCATCGGCAAAAATTCAAAGAAGGCATATTTTCAGGATAGGTTGACGAATTGACGCCAACCCGAACTTCAGCAGTTTTAAGTCAACATGGAACCAATCCGCCTACTATTCGACGTATCCAATCGTCTCAATGTTACTTTGGACTCAGAAGGTCGTTACAACTATGCTCCTGGTGATAATACACAGCACGATTGGCACAATTTTGGCCAAGTGGAACAGGATGCTCACTCAGTAGCCGTCCTTTGCGCACGACTATCCACCCCGGGAAATGACCCCAAAGAATGGCAAACACTTTATCAGCTTCGTTCCCGGACTAGAGCACCTGAACTCGATCAGGCACTTAACTTGATCGATAAGCAGCTCTACCGCATTCCTTATCTCGGGATGGGCGAAAACGAATATATCTACCGCTTTCGCACCACTAAAGAGCGAAATCGCTCAATTTATATAGATGACCAATCGGAAACACTCTATCAAAGCGCCCTATGCCAAGCGATTAAGGAGGCTCGCCGGACGAAAGAAAAATCTTCCGGAGAACCGGCGGTGCTCGATTTCGGTGCAGTCAGTTACGTGATTCCGAGTCATTTTGGCTTTTGCCTGGGGGTACAAAATGCCATCGAACGGGCCTACGAAACCGTGGCCATGTATCCAGAGCGGCGGGTTTTCATGCTCAGCGAGCTCATACATAACCCTTTCGTTAATGAAGACCTACTGGCGCGCGGCCTGCGCTATTTGCAGACTGATAAAGGTTTGCCGCTACGGGCCGATGGACAGCTTGCCATCAGTAAGGACGACCCCGCAGCCCTCTGGAATCAATTGTCTGAGGAAGATATTGTAATTATCCCTGCCTTCGGGGCCACCAATGAGGATAAGTCGCGATTGATCCGCCGCGGACTCTCTATCCGCGAAAATGATGCTACGTGTATGCTAGTTGAAAAAGTCTGGAAAGCAGCACGCCGCTACGCGCAAGAGGGCTTTACCGTTTTAATTCATGGCAAGTCCGAACACGAAGAAACCAAGGCGACTTTTTCCAATAGCTCCAGCCATGGACCCGCACTCATGATACGTAATATGGAACACGCACGTCGTTTGGCCGAGGTGATTCAGGCAGAGCCTAAAGAGAAGAAGAGACTGTTCGAATCGTCTTTTGCCGGACTTTACTCCGAAGGATTTGATCCCCAATGCGATCTGGAGAAAATTTCTGTAGTCAATCAAACCACACTCCTTCGCAACGAAACACTCAATATCATTGACTACCTTCGTGACGTGATTGCGGCAAAATACGGTGAGAATGCAGTAGCGAATCATCTTTGGTCCAAAGGCAAGGGAGATACGCTTTGCTACGCTACACAGGTTAATCAGGATGCCTTACAAAAAGCAGTTGAGCAAGCAGTCGATGCGGCCCTCGTCGTGGGGGGGAAAAACAGCTCAAACACCTTTCAGCTCTACCGGGTGTGTGAGGAGCGTTTTGGCCCTCGGGCTCATTATATCCAGTCCGAGAAAAATATTCATTCGTTGGAAAGCGTTCGACATTATATTTTCCCCTATAATCTGACCAGCACAGCATCTTCGATTGAAGAGGATCGGCCACTTTTCCAAACCCCTGTGCACAAGCCCCGCATCCTTTTGACGGGTGGTGCTTCCTGCCCCGATGGTATTATCCAACAGGTCATCCATCGCATCAACTGCTTTTTCCCACCTGAAGAAATCCGCCCGCTAAACGAGATATTGGAAACTTTCGAAAATGAGGAAGAGAGAGGATGACCCTACTTATTTGTGTAAAACCTTTTAAACCATCCACTTGAATTACGGAAAGATCTGTTTACTCTGTAAGCAGTGTTAATCAGACTATCAGATTCAGAAGGCGGGGCCGCCCCGTGTATTTATTATGAACTCGGCACACTGGTTCTGCATAAGAACTATGCTTATCGCGGTGTGATTGTAGCCGTCGATCCACGCTGTATGGCTGGTGAGACATGGTACCGTTCAAATAAGACCCAACCGCCCCGAGAGCAACCTTGGTATCATGTGTTGGTTCATGACAGCGGGGGGCTAAGCACCTATGTAGCTCAATCAAATTTAGAAGAAGATAACAGCGGCAACCCCATCAATCACCCTCGCCTTAAATCTTATTTTACTGGTTTTACTAATGGACGCTATGAGCTGAAACCCAGTCAGGGGTCCGGTCCGTGCACAATTTGATTTCGCCCGAGGCAAAACCAAAATCATCTTTTGCCTAAAGAAAAGCCTGCCCACGGACATTTTTCATAACTTCGATAGGGTTGTTTGGGTCCGCATTGAGGGGTTTTGGCTTGGGTGGATGTAGCCGTCCGC
>REBV01000133.1 GCA_007692545.1 Puniceicoccaceae bacterium | reverse complement strand
GACCATCACCCGGGATCCGCAGCATCGGTGGGTATGTGACAAACGCCTGCGATCCATGCCTGGACAAGAGAAAGAGGGAATTTTTGGCTCGGTAGGCTGCGATTTGGTGATCGCTATCTGGCATGCCTTAGACAATCAGACTGGCACTGTCACAGACCGCCCCTATCATCATGGTTGTTACGGAAAGTATTTGTGGAGCGAGCAAAAGTAGGCGATCTTAACGTAGGACGGCAGGCCAATTGAGAAATGTCGGATTGTACGAGGCTTGATTGAATAACCTGCTGATACTTGCAATTGCCACTGTGATTTTCACCCTCCCTTTGATTGTCTGGCGCTTGCTATTCGAAGACAGCGGCTTTGCGGGTCTTCCACTGTTGGCGCTGGGACTGCTGATCCTTTCTGGTACGGTATCGCAGCGGTTGTCGTTGAATCGTGCTCGACTGGCCGTGGCTCTACGCCCCGAGACTTGGTTGCGTGGGGTTTTGACAGGAATGGTCGGTGCCGTTTTCACTGGGCTGGGCCTATTATTCATTGCCCTGCCAGTGCTGGCTTGGACGGCGCTGAGTGCGGGACGCCCAGAACAGTTGGCGCTTTCAGCCTTATGTATCGCCAGCGGTGGGACCTGCGTTTTTTCTGGTCGCTGGGTCGCTGCTCATTTCCAGCCCGCATATGTGCGTTCATACACCGTTTTCACTGGTACACTTGCACCTGTAGCGGTGTTTCTGCCGATAATGATCTGGATTAACTGGACGATGGTGGAGTATCCAGTTGACTATGCCCAAATGGGATTTTTAGAGGCACTCCAGTATGGGCTGGACCGCGGACCACGTCTTTCTGGACCGGACGCGGCCGTGATGCGATTTTTCCAGTCGGCGGACTCGCTCAAGCTTTGGCTTGTCCACCGCTTCGAGGATTCGGCATTGCCTGGATTGCTTTTCAGTCTGCATTCGGCGCTGGTGGTGGTGATATTTGCGCGGTGCTTTGTCGCCGTCACTGACTTTTTGCGACACATGACCAGAGGTACCCCATGACCGATGCTGTCTTGCCTGACCGCCGTTTCTCTAAAGGCTTCTGGGGCATAATTGTTTTGATTTTTACCGTTACCTTTCTGGCTTTGATCGTGGCAGCTTTCCGGGGGCCTGAGCGATATGAAATCGCCGATGACACACTGAGCATACTGCTGTCCGAAGCTGCACAAGAGGCGATCGACGTAATACGAAACGAGCACCTTAATCCGGCGCTGGATAGAGTTTTTGAGCCAGTATTTGCAGGCATTCCGGCCTATGCAGATTTCCATTATTCGGTACTGGGTGAATACACAGAACTGCTGCACTCGGTACGTCGTCAGGCATCAAGTGGCATTCTCGAAAAGATGTTCTCCGATTTCGAGACTCGTTTGCAGATCGAAATGGCGGGGTTAGACCGAGCACTCGAATCCGCATTCGCGGCTGCTCTTGAGAAACGTCTAGACGATCTACGGGCCAGTCTGGAGAACCCAAACATTGACTTTGGCCCCTTAACCGCCGCGGCCATCGCGGATGCGCAGGGCAGGTTTATCGTCACATTGCCTGTCGGGCTAATTGCAACCGCAGCGGTGACGAGTGGCGCAGCCAAGGCGGCTTCAGCGGTGATGGCCAATAAACTGGCTGCCAAGATCGCTGCGAAATCCGCGGCAAAGATGGCAGGCAAACTGGGCACATCGCTTGCTGGCGCCGGGGCTGGCGCGCTGGTCTGTTCCTGGGCAGGGCCAGGCGCAGTGTTGTGCGGGGCTGTCGCCGGCGGCGTCACTTGGTTTACGGTTGATGCCGTGATTATCAGTATTGATTCTTATTTCAATCGGCCAGACTTCGAAAACGACTTGGCTGAAATGGTTGAGGAGTTCAAAATCGAGATATCCGATCAGGCAATGTCGGCGTTACAAGGTAAGGCGGCGGCACTCGACACCTCTACCGCTACCCTGCGCGCTCAAGGTGCCCTGCGCCCCTGACCTGAGTCCAAAACAGCAACGGCACAACTTGGCCGAGCGGCGGTAGCCGTTGATTAAGGTCGTCATTTCACGATCACCTTTTTGCCCATCGCGGTGATGATTGCCGGCTTTCAATGGTCTAGCGCATGACCCACCTTTGCAAGATCATCAGTTTGGCTCAGACTCTGATCTGGCTCCTCCAAGGGGATCAAAATTGGACGTCGATGGGGCGTCCGTCTTGCGCCCCGATTTTCATACATTGCCGCCGACAGCATGCGGTCCCATTCTTCTGGTGACAAGTCCGGTTTTCGCAAGACGGGCAGCGCGCAAAAGCAGACACACTCGCCGATCAGTCCGCCACCGGGCTGGGAGAGACTGTTCGTCAGAGTGGTTTTCAGCCGATGAGTGGCGGAATATGAAATCCCATATCGATGCGCCATGGACTGGCCGACGAGGCGGTGATGCCCGGTTTCTTCTGCATACGCCGTGATAATCTCTTCAGCCGCGATAAACCACATTCGAAGATCCAGCCGGGAGCGGTGGGCTTCAGTACCGGCAGTCACTGAAAACTGCCTTCGGCACGCACGGCACTGATAGAGCGCCCGGTTTTCAATGTAACTGACATCTTGCATTTCACATGACAGACACTGCACGCCCTGCGGCCAGCGCACCGATGCAAGCCTTGCTTCGCAGCTCTCGGTGTTGGGGAATGTCGCTCTGACGCCTTCTTCAGGCAGCATGAGGTACATTTCCTTCCAAGGTATCGTCCCGAACGGGTTCTCACGTTTTTTCAAAAGCCACTTTACGGGGGACCTTCTGGTCATTTTTGGGCGTCGTCGCCGACGAGTCCGGTCAGCGTCCCGGACCATGAAACCCGCAGCGCTTTTTTCGCGCGGGTCGCCGCGACATGAAGGAGCGACCGGTACTGGTTAACAATGTCTTCCCGGTCAGCCCCGTCGACAGCGGCGCGAAGTGCCCCCTGCGGAGGAAAGGCCGTATCGGACAAGAACGGGATCGCCACCGCGAAGAATTCCAGCCCTTTCGCCCGATGCATCGTCGTTACACGCACACCAGGCACGGACCGGTCGTCCGCACCCGACTGGAGCATCACCGTTTCTAAACCGGCGGCGCGCAAACTCGCGTGAACCCGGTCTGCATCCGCTCGTCGCGTGCAGAGTACGCCGATATCAGTGAGCTCAATACGGTTCCCGGGCCCGACCGCCTCTTCCGGCATGAATCGGCCGTCTACTGCGCCATCACTGGCGTAGCCAAACCCGTCTCGGGACCGCATATCGGCGGGAATGGAGAGTCGTATGAGGCGATCGTCAGGAAATATCCCGGGCATTTCAGGGAATGCGTTCTCTTCAGGACGGGAGAGCCGCTCGACCATCGCTGTCGCATAGGTGAAAGTGTCTTTGAAAAGCCGCGGGGGGCCGTCATCGACAGATGCCCCGTTTAGAGCAGCTGCGGGGGCAGGATCCGCATAGTCTCCGAAGAGGGCAGCATATTCGTCGTCGATTGACATATGGATAACTGCCTCGGCCGCGCGTTCGTCCATCTGACGCTCAAACGCATCCGCACCTATCCCTGACGCGATCGCCTCCGCAACGACGGCCTCTTCCCCCTGAGCGTCCCCCGCCCCGAGGAATACGGCAGGGTCCCCGACACCTGCCTGGGCCGCCTCGTCCTTCGCGACCAGCTTTTCAAGCACCCACATCTGCCGTACTTTCGGGTGCGTGCTCTCCCCCACGAAGTAGCTGATCTGCGGCGGGCGGTCCTGACCATATCTGTCGATCCGCCCGTTGCGCTGTTGGAACCTCAGAAGGGACCAAGGCAGATCGAAATGAATGAGCCGATGGCATTGGAAATGCAGGTTCAATCCCTCGGATGCCATGTCTGAGGCGATCAGGATTCGGATCGGGGACCGCTCCTGGCCGAACGCCTCGATCACCTCTTGGGTCCGGACGTCTGCCTCGACACTGCCCCCATCGACCCGTGCCACTTGGTCTGCCGCGAGATTTAAATCCTCGCGCAAACGTTCGGCAAGCCAAGCGACGGTCGCAATCCGTTCTGAGAAGATCACCAGGCGGTCACGCGTCGATTTTCCGGTCCAGCGCAGTTCACGCAAAAGCTGCAGCAGCTCCTGATATTTGCTGAAAGCGCCAGTGTCGATCGCCGCGACTTGGTCGGCCAAAGCCCGCAACCGGTCCCGGTCTGCCTCGGTGCCGCGGGCCGCGCCATTTTCTATTCCTCGAATCCGCCGCTCCAACGTCTCATGGCAAGCCGCTGGACTGGAGAAGATCGCCTTGGCGATCGTAGTCCGGAACAGATCGATAGCGCGTCCCCGGGTTCCATCCGTATCCAGATCGAGATGAAGTTCCGCGATCGACTGATAGGCCACCTCTTCCTCTGGGCTGATCGGAAAGCGGCGCGGGAACAGCTCTCGCTTGGGAACCTCCCTTCCGATATCGACGACCACCTCCGGCGAAGAACGAAAACGCCGCACGACAAGATCCTCTATATCGGAGCGGTGCAGCCGCGTCGGGTCCGGTACCCGGGTCGGATCCAGCATTGTGATCAGGCTCGCGAAACTCTCCTGCGACCCATCATGTGGGGTCGCGGTCAGGAGGAGTAGAGAATCCGTCCGCTGGGAAAGAAGCTGCGCCAGCTCGGCCCGTTGCGAGTTCGACCCGGCCGCAGCTTTTCGGGCTGCCGCGTTGTGCGCCTCATCAATGATGATCAGATCCCAGTAGGAATGTTTCAGCGCGTCCCGGATCTGGGTGTCCCGTTTCAATGTATCGATTGATACAATGGACCGGTCGAACTGGTCGAAGACATTGTAGTGGGCCGGGATCCGATTCCGCATCCTGCGGATTGCAGCGCTATCAAGCCTCGCGAGTGGGATCGAGAACCGGGTCCAAAACTCCTTTTGGAACTGGGTCAGCATTGCACGTGTCGTAATGACAAGTATCCTGTCCGCCCGGCCTCGGAGTGCCAACTCCGAGGTGATCAAACCCGCTTCGAGTGTCTTCCCGAGACCCACATCATCCGCGATCAGGAGCCGGACCCTGTCTTGAGCCAAGGCACGTTGTACCGGTAGGTGCTGGAACGTCAGATCATCGATAGCGGCCTTGCCAAGTGTGAGGGGCCGCCGCGTCGTGGTGGGCGTCGCTCGGAACGCAGCGGCGAGGTGCAGCTTGGTGTCAATCAGCCCCGGAGACGCATCAGGGACCAGATTGATCGCAGCCGGATCCAAGATGCGCGCACCCCTCTCCAGATCCCAGACGAACCGGGCTTCCTTGTCGCGCACCAGTCCTGTCATGCCGCGACAACGAACCTCCCGGAAGCCCTGCTTCAAGATCGAGGTGCCGAGCACTTTCCAAGTAGCCGAGCGGAGGCTGATGACTGCGCCAGGTGTGGGATATGCTGAACTCATAAACGATCGGTATCCTGTTTTCGCCGTGTAGAACCTCGATTCGACTACCGGGAAGCAGCACACTCGGCTTTCAAAATCAGTTATGTCGAAGCCTCAGGACCGAGCAATCATCCCCACCTACGCTTCTACGTGCAACCAAATGCCATTTTCTTCTGTCATTCAACCCAGTTAAGGACAATATCAGCAACGACAGATTGAACATTCACTACAACCTTGAGAACCTGAACGGTGTTTTTGAATAATATAATTGCCTCCTGCTCAGCTCGGGCAAATCAGTTGTCAGAACGAACGGGGACCATCTGCGGCGACAAAATGGTCAGAACCTCAAAGCGGATACCCTGATGGCCAAAACGCTGCCACTGAACATCGCGCTCCTTTGGAGAGAAACCGCGACATCTTTCACGTCGCGCTTGGCTGCGCGGAATGGGTTGTCCGCACCTGTCTTCTGTCGGGATTTCGGTATTTCGTTCCGAGGCATTGTCGATGGGCACCCAAGTGCCTTGCGCGTAATTGCAGAGCTCGGCGGCATTCATCCGGATGAACTGGCCGCCTGGTCGCCAGTATCTCTCGGTGCGGGGCACTTCAGCTTCCGAGGACACGTCTTCCATGGAATGACATTACGAAATCCTGTTATCCGTGGATGTCCCGTATGCTTGCGGGAGGACGCGCAGAATTCCGAACTGCCGCCGGAGCAGGCAATGGCCATTCGAGGACACTGGAGTATTCCTCATGTTGCAACCTGCGTACGACATGACCGCCCGCTGATTTCGCTGTACCGTGAACCCCACGCAACCGTGCGGTACGACAATGCGCAGCACCTGGCAATGATCAGTACCGCAATCCTGCGTGGGGAGCTGGACAAGCCCGAAGAACATTCAACGTCATTCGAAGACTGGCTTGAAGATCGGCTCTCTGATGGTCCGGGTCCAGACTGGCTGTCCAGTCATCCGCTGCACGCCGCATCAGTTTTCTGTCGACTTCTCGGGATATCGCTCCTGCGGCTGGACGGGCTCAGGCTCGATCACATCGCGGCGGATTCGCGACACGCCCTTTACGCTCAAGGCTTTGAAATCGCGCAGGGCGGAGAAGCGGAGGTCCGCAACGCACTTATTCGACTTCAAAAGCTGATCGAAACTCCGCAGGACGGCCCGAAGAAGATCTTCCCGGCCCTCTATGATCGCCTGTCACATGATTACTTCGACAACCCGGACTATTCGGCGTTCCGGCGCATCCTTCGGGACCATATGGCGGCGACCTGGTCGCTTGGACCCGGCGATGAATTGTTGGGTGAGCCGGTTCACGAGCGACGTCTGCATTCCGTGACGACGGCGTCCCAAGAGACTGGAATCGATCCCCGACGGTTGCGGAAGTTGCTGGTCGCTTCAGGCCATCTGGCGCAGGACTGTGATCTGCCGGACTCTTGGGCCATCTTCGAAGCGGCGGCAGCGGCGCCCATGCTGGACGACCTCACAGTCTTGGTTCCCGCCACAGAGTTTCGGGACATCATAAGCGCGACCCGGTCGCAGTTCGACCTTCTCGTCGCAGATGATGTTCTTAAGCCAGCTCTGGAAACAACGGACACAAAATCAGTCTGGGATCCCCGAACTGGAACCGCGTTTACGACTGCGCTGTTGCGGGGCGCAGTTCAGCTCCGCCAGCCGCAACACAGCTGGGAACACATCTCGAAATCCGCACAACGGCTCAAGATCGGCCCCGGTGTCATCATCCGCGCCATTATGGACGGGCGGCTGCACCGGATCGGGCATTTGGAAGGCCGAACAGGATACTCTGCTGTATATGTGGACCATGACGAGGTTGCCCGGCTACTCGGAAATGAAGCTCCCCCGGGACACAGCATCGAAACCTTCGCGAGATCTGTAGGTGCAGCTTCACCGGCGGGTTTGCGCCGGCTCATCTTGGACGGGCACACACCCGCGACAAGGGCAATCAATCCCGGGACGAATGCGAAACAGTTCTACATTACCACGGCCGATGCGGAGGCGTTTCACGCCAAGTTCTTCACGCCACGCACAATGGCGAACGCCTATCGCAGAAGTTGGCAAAGCTTACTCGCCGAACTGGATCGCAAATGCGTGAAGCCATTCACGCAGGACGAACGGGATTACGGGCGGATATTCTTACGAAGCACCATGATCAACCTACTCGATCAACCGTGTTAACACGATTGAAAAGTAAAGAGGACTGACTTGGCGTCACGATAACTCCATTAATTGCTGGCGCTGCGATCAGGAGATAGGAAACATCGCTGCCGCTCAACCTATCGGTATCTCCAGCGCTGTTTCAGCCTATCATTGTCCGACCTACCCCCTCCTTTAACCAAAATGAGATCCATCGCGCCGCATGCTGCCCAGATTAACAGCAGATTAGATTGACAACCAGAAGGTAGCTGGCGATATTTAACAACAAGTTATAGGTAACTCGCTCAAAGACTTGACTTTGATCGGTGCCAGTGAAGGAAATATTCATGGCTGGTTTAAAGAAAAATTTGGACTCACTGCAAGAAACAGCAAGGGAAAGAACTGTAAAGACACAAAACATAGAATATGATCTTGAGACACTCGTTAAACGAGTAAAGTCAAAATCTATACAGTTGAATCCTGATTATCAGAGGCGACACCGCTGGTCTGATGAAGTTTCCTCCCGACTTATTGAGAGTCTTTTGCTGAACATTCCAATTCCTGCCATATTTATTTCGCAAGATATTGACGTTGATGAAGAAACCGAAGCCGAAGTATCTAGATATACAGTAATCGATGGGCAGCAGAGGCTGACTGCTATCTTTGAATTCATGACTGGCCAACTTCGATTAACGGGGCTAGAAATTTTAAAAGAAATAAACGACTGTAATTATAAGGAATTACCTCCTTTTTTACTAAGGCGATTGGAAGAACGAACTGTAAAGTGCTTGAGAATTGATTCAACCATAGACCCACAAGTTAAGTATGATATTTTTGAGAGACTCAATACAGGATCAATTAAACTGGAAGCACAAGAGCTCCGAAATGCCGTAGCGCGCGGAAAGTTCAATGATGCAATAAAAGAGCTTTCAAAATTTAGTGTCTTTAGGGAGATGCTCCAGATATCAGAAAATGACGCGAATAGCAATGCTAAAGTCAAAAAAATGGAAGATGTTGAGCTGGTATTGCGATTTTTTGCCCTGCGTAATGGTGGGTATAAAATTTCGAGGAAATCAGGTTTTAAAGACTTTTTAACGGAAACGTTAGTGGATTTGAATAAATTAGATGAAACTGAAATTGTTCAGATGAAAAGAGAATTTAAGATTTGTATGCTGACTATTTACGCCAACTTGGGAAAATACGCATTCTCGAAGCATCGTGTAGAAGGTGGCGTATCCATTAAGAGGATGTCAACTTTCAATGCAGCAGTTTATGACGCAATTGCCGTAGGTTTCGCTGAGGTTCATGATCTAAAAGCAATGGCACAAGATTTTGATTTTAAGATATCTAACCCTGACAATACTGAAAGCAATATTATAACCGAACATATGACCTACTCACTCTTTGAAGACTCTGGTTTTTTTGAATCTGTATCAGGAAGCGTGAATGACGTTGGTAAAATTGTCTATCGAGTAAATGCGGTAGTGGAGCTACTTACATAATGGCGACTGCAGCATTCGAAGCTTCATCTTCAATCGCAGTTCGAATGCAAGAATTGCGAGTATTGCTGAATGAAGCAAAAAAGCATGAAAACAACAATCTACCTCTGTATGAGGCTTTATGCCGCTCTTCATCAGTATTATTGGCATCACACTTAGAGGGCTTTGTGAAGGATATTACAAAGTCTGTCCGTAACGACTTGAACTATAATCTAAAAGAGTTCAAAAATATGCCTGCGGCACTTAAGAGAGAATTTGCAAAGAAAATATCAACATACGATGGCGTTCCGCAGCCAGATTTGGATAAGCGCGCACGACAGATTATTGCATTCTTTGACGACAACCACGTGCCAATTGATTTTGACGCATTCACTGTTAAAGAAATAGATGGGAAAAACCCAAGTTTGAAGAATATTGAGCAACCGTTCTCAAAATTTGGCGTTGGTGACGTACTTTCTGCAGTTGATTCAGCATATTTTCTTCAGGTATTCGAGGGCTCTCCAGGAAAGACGCACGTACTGCTTAGAGAAATGAAGCGATGCCGATCAACACTTCACGCTTGGCCTTACAAATCGATTGATGAAAAGCGGTTTTCAAATCCTATAACTATAAGTGTGAAAAAAAAGAAGCAACAATCTCTATGGGTTACTTTTGTAGAGGAGATAGTAACTCGTCGTCACAAGATTGCACATGGGGAATCATTATTGAATTTAGCTTCAAGTCAAGAGCTTGACGTCGAGGTCAACAAAGTGGAGATCTTGATGAATGGTCTCTTGTATTATTTCTGTGGAACTATTTGCAAACAATATCGAACTGAAAACAAATTTTAAACTGAACTGAGATTCAAAAATCTGGGGACTGAGAACTCGCAATGGGGCCCTCGAATTTTGAGCGGCGGATAGACCGAACCGCCGCAGAACGTAGCTCAAGGCACAATTTTTGGCCCAGCTTTTCTTTACGATCAGGCCTCAACCGTGACTTTAGAGCGCAAACCGATCATCAAAATAGCTCGAGATTACGCCCATCGGGTGGCAAGTGTGACGAAGCGTTGTTCAAGCGCATTACAGCCCGGAAGCTGTTGCGTACCAAGGGCGTCACCTCCGCGTAGATGGAGCGCGGGGTATCGGTTCATCCGTCTTGCACGAAACGCACCAACACTGAATGTGGACGATCTCGGTGATAAAACAGTCCGGGTGGGCGGCCAGCTCGGCTATTGTACGAAATAAACACCTCTTGACGGATATCGACCAGCAAATGGGTTTCATCAGTGGCCAGCATTTGCCCCGATGGCGCGGCCAGCGACAGGTTCCCTTGCGCGAGGGCCGGTTTTTGCATGACGACCGCAGAGCCGCCCGCCGCCACCAAAGCGACGGCAAGGGCTATGATGACCCGTTTGCGCAGAACG
>REBV01000234.1 GCA_007692545.1 Puniceicoccaceae bacterium | reverse complement strand
GGTCGGCCTGGTCGAGCAACATTTTTTCGAGCCGGTCGGCAATTTCCGGAAACTCCGCAATGCGGTTGTAAGCGCCCGCCCTCAAGGGTGCGCCGTTGTCTGACATATAGATGATCAGGGTGTTTTCGGCGATTCCCATCTGCGCCAGTTGTTGGCGGATGCGGCGTGCGTGGGTCACGGGCCTGTTACGCGCAGGCGCAGGAAGCGGCGCAGTTCGCCATCGATGGGAATGCTGACTTCGTGCAAGTCACCATCACTGTTGGGTATGTGGGGTGTCTCGGAGCTATCGAAGAGGATGTCGCTCCAATCAGCGAGGTCGAGCGATGATTCGATCAGATAGATGATGTCGGTCTTGTTGGGGTCGCGGTAGAAGCGGATGAATAGTCGATTGTCTTCGGTTTGCCCCCAATCGAGTTGATCGCTGCTCACGCGTTCGAAAGGTGTCAGCCCGAGGGCATATTTCAGCAAGTTGGGCATGCCATCGCTGAGCGCTTCGGCCTCAGGGCCTGAGAGGGTGGGATCATTTAATGCCGCAGGCTCGAAGTTTTGCGCGCGCCACAGGTCAAATGGGGTGTTGGCCAGCAGCAGATCCAGTCCGTTGGGGCCGATTTCCAGTTGGCGGATGGCAAAGCCATCGGCCCCGACAATCGAGAGGGCTGCCAGGTTCACGCCGGGGGCGAAGGTGATGCTCGAAGTCTGGATAAGCCGCAGGCGGTGGCCGCCGCTGAGTCCTTCCGGCAGCGTCACTTCGACGGTCATGCTGCCTTGGATGCTGAGTGCCGCGGCTGCTATGGTGGCACTGGCGGGCGGCTCGCCGGCAAATGTAAAAGCGAGGCTTGAGCCGGCGGCGGCTTCGATCAGCCCGCCCCATTGGCCGGGGCCTGCGAGTGAGGTTTCATCGAAGAGCGCGAGGGTGGATGTATTGGCGGAGAGGTCGGCCCCGTTGAGTTGGAGCTGTCCGCGTTCAATCGCGATGGGGCCGGAGAAGCTGGCTGGAGTCGGGGATAGAGCCAGGATACCACCGCCGCTTTTTGAGAGACTGCCACTGCCACTCAAAGCACCGGAGAGGATGAGCGTATTCTCTCCGGAAACGTGCACTCCTGCTGCGGCTGTGATAGTCACGGGTGTCGTGATCTCGGCGGTGTTGTCGAAACTGCCCGGTTCGTAGCGCAGGGCACCGAGCATGCCCAGGCCTGCCCCTTCGGGGATGCCGCTACGGCCTTGGCCGGCCAACGATAGGGGGCTGCCGAAGGTGTAGAGGCGCACCGGCTCGGTCTCGCTGCTGGCGGAGGTCAGCCGCAATTGGCCGCCGTCAGTCACGGCGATACTGCTCGCCTGCGTCGGCACGGAGGGCTCGCTCAGGCCGAGCACCCCTTGCTCGATGAGGACCGGGCCGGTCAATGTTTTTGCATCGCCAGTGAGTGTCGCCATGCCGGGGCCCGCCTTAATCAGACCGCCGGGGCCACTCCAGGCCTCGCGCAAGCGCAGGGCACCGAAGTCGCCCTCGGCCATGTAGTTTTCCACTTCGAGGCGCAAGTCGCTGGTCAGGATGGTGCCTGCTTCGTTGTTGAATTCGACAAAGCCGGTGGAGTTGCCGAAAATGCGCAGCAGGGCGGTGGCCCCATCGTTATTGAAGGTCAGGGTATTGCCGGTCGAGCGGTCGCGCAGACGGTTGCGGTGGGGCGAGTCGGCGTTGTCGACGATCAGGCTGCCGATCGTGACTGGCGCATGCAGGTTGACATTGCGATCATCTCCCTCGGCGGCTAGGATGCGTGCGGACGCACCCGCACCATGGGGATAAAATTCACTGGTCCAATTGCCATTTTCGGTCCAATCCGTCGTGCCGGTCGGCAAGAGCACGGGCATACTGCTGATGTAGAGGGTTTCCGTCGCGGTGGCGGTCAGACCGGGGGCGGTCGCGACCAACTGGAAGCTGCCTTCCGCGCCGGTGACGACTAGGTCATCAAAGGAGGCCACGCCATTGACGGCGGCGATGCTCAAGCTGCCGGAGAGGACACCGTCGCCAAGGAGGCTGATTGTGACGGTGCTGTTGAAGTTGATGTCGGTGGCACCGGCTGCGCTGACTGCACGCACTTCCAGTGGTGCCAGGGGGCGTCCACTTTGGGTCCAGTAAAAAGTCAATGGAGTCGTGGCCAGTTCGGTGGCGGCATCGGGATCGCCGGCATCGATGACAATATCATCCAGGCGCAGCTCGGCGCGTGAGCCGCTTCCGCTCTGGTAGTGATAGAACCAGCGCAAGAAGACCAGCGGCTGATCCTCCAGGCTTGCGGGCAGGAGGAGGGGGCCAAATTGTTCGACGTGGCCCGCATTGGCATTGCGGACATACTCGATCGGTTGTGAAGCGGCATCCAGGACATCGACCCAATCGCCCTCCAATCCAATGCGCGATTGCAGCCGGATCGCATAGATCCGGTTGTTGGGAGCAATCGTGCCGGTGGTGAAGCTCAAACGAATGTCATCGACTCCAGTCGTATCCAGAGCAACCACGGCGGCACCGACATCGCGCCCGCGGCCCGTATTGATAAAGCTGATGCCGGCAGTGCCCAGGCCGTTGATCCGGCTGCGTGAGAGGGCGTTGTAAGGCTGATCGGCGTCGATCTCCGAGTCCGCGTCTGCCGGCGGGATATGGTAGGCGCGATTGAGCGGCGTCGCCAGCACCGGATCGTTGACCTCGCTTTGCACAAAGAGCATGTTGTCCGGGAAGCTGCCGGCGGGTGCCAGTGCCTCCCACTCGGTGAAGCTGAAGGCTCCATCGCCCAAGGCAAAAGCCTGCGGATAGACCAGGACGACCAATGCTGTTTCGACTGGGGCATTGGTGCCATCGCTGGCGCTGACGCTTATGGTGGTTTCTCCGGTCGCCAGCGGGGTGACGGTGAGCGTTGAGCCAGTCACCTCGACGGTCGCTACGGAGGGTGCGGAGCTTTGCGCGGTATAGCTCAAGGCGTCGTCCTCGGGATCGATAAACCAGCCATCCACTGAGAGGATTAAGGGAGCCCCATCGGCGGAGGCGCGGCCCACCGGTGGCACTGCTTCGTCATCCACGATTGGAGGCAAGTTGGTCTCGGGGAGTGCGACACCGGTGAGGGTGACATCGTCGAAGCGGTTGTTGCCCGCGGTCCCGCCCGCACCTTGTGCAAAGGTGAAGCGCACGGCAAAGAGTGGATTATCGGCGACCTCCTCAATCGCGCTGAAGTCAAAGTGCTGGGCTTGAGGGGGGGCGTTGGCGATGACCAGCGGATCACCTGCGGCCGTCCAGGTGCTGCCGTTGGTGGTGTATTCGACCGCCATCAGGCCGGCACCCTGCCCGGATCGGCGTGTCAAAAAGTCCAGTGTGATGGCTGCGTAGCCGGTCGTCGGCAGATCCAAGGTGAGGGTCGTGCCGAGGGGATAGTTGACCCGTAGGTGCTGGGTCTCGAAATCACCGCCTGTGTTGGCGATGGCCTCCCATTCCGGATGCGAGCCCGGTGCTGCTGTCAACGCCCCATCGCCAATAGTAAAGGAGGGCGAGAGCAGGGCGAGCGCATCTTCGAAGTCCCAAAGGTGGAGCGCGAGTGGCAAGTTGCCCAGCGGGATCGGCTCGAAGACGGCCTCAACGCTGGTCGTATTAGTCAGCGAGAGGGTGAGCGTCTCCGACTCGTTGGTTGCAGGGGCTCCGCCGCCGGAGATCACCTGCCAATGCACAAAGCGGTGGCCGGGCTGGGCTTGCGCTTCCAGTTCTATCGGGACGCCCTGGAAGTAGGTGCCGGAGAAGGGGAAGGCTTCTGCTTCGCCGTCGATTTGAATGCGGTTCAGCCGGACCTGGCCCTTCTCTGCATGGCTGTTATCCACCGTCAGCAGATGTTCGGCGGCAAGGTTGAAGTATTCCCGAATGTGCAATCGCTGGCGGGCAGGCTGCTCCTGGCTGTAAGTCAAAAGCTCATTGCGTTTGTTAAGGGTGAAGGGGCTCGATGGGTTACTCAATGCAGTATTGTTCCAGCGTGCGGCGACTTCACTCCAGTAGGGGGAAACTTCGTCGTAAGTATCGTGGATGATTTGAGCGAAGCGATCGCTGCGGAAATGGGTATTCAGTAAGTCGCCGAAACGGTTGATGAATCGCTGGCGGAAGTCGGGGCTGTCGAGCAGACTGGTGAACATTTCGTGGCCAAAGGAGCGGGGGGCGGTGCCAGTGGCCAGACCTTCGATGAGATTGCCCAATTGAACCCTGAGCGTGGAGTCAAAGTCCTTGATATGCGCCCGCCAACGACCATCCCCGACGTCATCGTTTTCAGCCTCCCGTGCCCGCCAGAAGACGAATTCCGGTGCGTAGTGATCGTCGGCGGCAAATATTTTGACAATGAGGTGGTCGATAAAGGAATCGATGTCCAGCAGTGCCTCTGCCTCGGCGTAGCGGGCGGGCTGACTCATGTCCTCATCGGCGACGAATGCGCGCATCGCGATGTAGTCATCCATGTCCGAAGGGATGCCACTGGAGATGGCGTAGCGTCGATTCCCCGCGCCGGGAGCATTGTCGTCCACTTCATGCGGATAACGGATGACGATGATCGTTATATTATCCGGGTCCAGTCCGTAGTGGTGATTGAGGTGCTGGGGATCGAAGCGGTCGCGGATGAAGCTGAGCCCCCAAAATTCGCCATTGAAGAACTGGATCGCTGGTTGAACGCGCCCGAGCACGCCTTCGTAAACGGGTTGGTAAAGTCGGCTGAAGACCGTGTCGTTGAAGTTGGGGCCGCGCAGAATCAAGCGGTTGAAGTCGATGTTGTCCGGATAAAGGGCAGCCGGGATCGGATCGCTGAAGAAGGGATAGCTGAAAGCCGATTCCTCATCGGAGGTTCCGCGGGCGTAGAGGCGGAGGCTTTTGAATGCGCGCATGCGTGAGCAGTTCCCCTGAATACGAATACCTGCGGGCTGATCCAGCACCAGTTGCCCGTCTTCCCAGTAGTGAAGGTGGGCGCTGCGCTCGGCCTCGCTGCCGCGCCGATTGTAGTTGCCGAAGTTGCAAATGCGTCCGCCACTGGAGGTCACGTGGTCAACCCCGGCAACATAGATTCCGTCCAGAAAATCAAAGAGATCTCCCTCCGTGAAGCTGAGGTTAATGACTGGCAGCCCGTAGTCAAAGGCACCGCTGGCAGAGACAAAATAGCTGGCGGTGTGGATTTCACCATGGGCGCCGTTGCGGTAAGCGCGTGCCCGCACAACGGTACCCTTTTTTATCGGAGATGCCGGCAGGTAGTTCGGGTTGCTGTCAGCCGTGCTGGAAATGCCGCTGATGCGGTTCGGCGCACTGCTGCGATCCTCGATTAAGATGGGATTTTCAAAGATTCGGGTTTCTGTGCTGGCCTCGATCAGCGGTCCCGAGGAGTAGCTCTGCATGTAGGCGTAAGTGCTGCCCCCCAGGGCATCCCAGTGCGGCTCCGATCCGTCGGTAGTGTAGAGCACGACTGCCTCCGGGTCATGGTGTGTGAGGTCCAGCGAGAAGGGGCTGGTATAGCGGCCCGAGGGGACCGAGAAGGACACCGGCTCGAGCAGTGCGGGCAGCCCGTTGGTGCTATTGGCCATCCCTGGCGTGGGCTCGTAGAAGAAGACCCAGATCTCCGGCGCATCGGGGTCGCGCCCGTAGGCGATGTCGCGCGGCAGATGCACCGGTGGCACCGAATCGGCGATGGAGCCGTCCGGCCGAAACAGCTGCAGGGGCTCACCCGAGGCCGAGATGCGGAAATTGGTGTGCGGCTGCAATTGCGGGAGAAAGGCAAGGGCGTGACGTCCGGCAAGATAGGCTTCGAGGCCGAGCAACTCGACATCCGTCAATTCACGGTTAAAAAGGATGACTTCGGCTATCTCACCTCCGAAAGTCCGAAGCTGATTGAATGAGCTGCCCAGCGGGACCGCTTCATAGTCGGCCAGTAAAGTGCGACCCACCGTGCCGAATCCTTCAACCCGCGCTTCCCCGTCGACGCGGATGCGGGCACGCGACTCCTGTGAATTCATCGTCGCACCGACCACATGCCAGTGGTTCATCGATACGGAATCGGGGGCCAAAAGGTTGATTTCCGGGGGGAGGCTTAGGCGCAATTGGCCCATCCCATTTTGCACTTGGTTGATCTCAAACTGACTGCTGCCTACATTCTGATTATTACTTCCGCGAAAGCCGCCCCAGAGTCCCGAGGTCGTTTCACCGCCCCAGCGGATCACCTGAAACATGCTAAAATCCGAAAAATCATCCAAGCCATCGAATTCGCCCGTGGGTAAAAGAAGCTGTTGGGTCGCAGTGCGGTCAAAGCTGAGCGCTGCGCGCCCATTCAGGGCCTGACTCAACAAGGTAGGTTGCAGGCCGGCAGTCGCTTGCGTGGCATCGTTGCCGCGCCCGCTTTCATCCTGCCAGACACTGACGGCGGTGCCATTAACACCGGCGACACTCGACGCCCGCATCCAGAGCACCAGGCCATCGATTTCAGCGGGATTGGGCGTTGTCGCAGCGCCCGCGCGATCCTTCCCGGATGCCCAGACGATCAGGTGCTGCCCGGCTGCAATCGTAGTGCCCTCGGCAAAGGTCCATTGCATCGGCTGGGCGGTGTCGTCAGAGAGCCCCCAACCGCTCAGATCGACCGCCTCACTGCCGTAGTTATAGAGCTCAATCCAATCCTCGTAATCGCCGTCCTCATCCTGAATGGTGGACCCATTGGAGGCCATGAATTCATTGATACGCACCGTGTCCCCGTAGATCGCTCCGGCAAATACCAGGAGGATAAGCAGTGATTGGGGCAAAAGAGTGGCTATCGTTTGGGGCATGATGTGTCGCCATGCAATTTTAAGTGCGGGCGGGGTAAAATAAAGTAGTGTTCCGCGAGTTTTTTTACAAGAGATTTTGTTTTTCATGTAAGATACATTTCTTAAAACAGCAGTTTATCTCTGTGCCTCAGTGTCTCCAGCGACTTGTCCGCCGTAGCTTGCAAAGCGAAGGAGGAAGCGGATGGTTAAATGAATTTCTTTTTTCACCACGGAGGCACGGGGTGCGGGCGATCGACCGGCCATGCAGCCGGCAGCTACGGCAATTGCGTAGCGCGGTAGCCTCGAACGTCAGTTCGGGGACGGGTGATGGGGAAAACGGTGCGTGCTTGTGTCCGCCGCTGAACCCCGACTCACGTCCGAGGCTACGATCGTGCGCCCCAGAGTTCTCACCCCAGTCGCGAAATTGATTGGATTAGGTATAAACTCAGCGATCGTGGCTTATATCGATGTATTGGGGGATAATGAGCCTGACTGGGCCGATCAAGCCGGACTCAAGTAGAGGGGCGTCTTTCTCCCAGTAGCGAAAAGTGAAAAAGGTATGACGACCGGGGATCGGATTTTCATGATTCTCCACGACCCATTCCGGGATCTCTGTCAATACGCGTCCGTTAGTGATCTGATGCCCCGTTTGCTGCCTCCATTGAACGGCACTCTGCGATTGCTGTTCATCGCCGATGATCCGATTTACTTGCAGATTGGTGACTCTCACCTCAATCGCGTTTTGTCCGCTTTGCAGATACTGCCCGACTTCAACGCTAAACGGCGGCTTCCAAAGTGTCGCCACGGATTGGCCGTTTACAAACACTTCGGCGATCTCGTGCACCACGCCGAGATCCAAATAGACCGGTTGCTCGCGCTGGTGTGTTTTCCAATCCACCGTTTTCCGATAGGTCGCAGTCCCGGAGAAGAAGCGCACCGCTTCGTCAGGGTGCTCGTTCCACGCTTTCAGTTCGGGAAACAAAACGGGTTCCTCCGGGCCAAACCGTCCAAAACGAACTTCCCACGGGCCGCCCAATTCTCGGGAATAGAGGGGCCCATCGATCTTCAGCGATTCCGTGCGACCGTCAGCAGCCGTTACCGTGAGCCGACCCGTTTGACTCGCCCATGCCACGGTTCGCGACCCGACCTGCTCATACCTGACAGCACTATTCAGGGCTGGCGATTCATCCTCCTCCGCTGGTTCGAACTCAACCGAGGCAATCACAGAGTGCTCGTCTTCTTCCCGCCCAGGGCGAAACACCACAAAGACAGACTGTTCTGGATACAGATCGAGTTGGACACGACAACGGCCATCGTTTGTGAATGCCCAAATCGGTGCAGGCCTGATCGTGCCAGTTTCCGGATCCCATATCTCCGGAGTCATCCCGCCCACCCGGAAAGTGGCATGCAGCGTTTGGGTATGGGGCTCGTCGTTTGCGATGAAGTACCAATGCGCTCCATCGTCGTTGTAACCATGATAAAAGGGGGGATCACCGCCATTCCCGTCATCGAAGTCGGGCTGAAGATCGATGTCCGCGAGGAGGGCCGCCAGTTCATTCGTGCGCCTTACGTTGGGATGTTGATAGAGTTGCTCAACCAATGCCTTCAGCTGGAGATCGCTTTGCGGAAAGCCCGTCAGCCCCGGGGTGGCGATCGGCGGATCAAAGAGAATATTCGCACCGCCCTCGGCCAATTTAAGCAAGGCGGTGGCTGTTTCCAGCCGCATTCGCTCGGCTCCCGTCATGATCAGCACGCGGAAGCGTGCCCCGGAAGGAAACAGAATATCGCCATCGGGGGCAACGCGGGCACGCGTCAACACTTGATGTCCGGTCTTGTTGTAATTAAAGCCGCGTGGGACAGCGGGGCGCATTTGCTCTCTGGAATGGCTGTCGGCGGGTGTATTCGCTCCGTAAACATAGAGCAGATCCACTCTCTGCCTGCCTTCCTGGATCATAAACTGCGTGCGTGTCAGGTATTGAATAAATGGCTCGCTTTTGGAAAACCAGGTATTGTTGCGGTTAAAGTTGAAGCCAAAGCGCCCCATGTTCATGCCCGGCGTTATAGGGTCGCCCCAGGGTTGATGAACGTAGGTATGAAAAATCATCCGGTTGACCCCTTGCGCCATGTGAAAATCGGCGACGGGCTTGAGACTGCGCGGATGGTTCGTCCATGTTTTATCAAAAACAGAAGTGAATGCTTCCGCGCCCACGAGCCGCTTACCGGAAATGTTTGCGCCCGACGCCGCGAGTTTTGTTGTGCTGTTCTCCTGCTGCGGCATGTCGCTGCGGGTCCAGAACTCGCCCATCGGCATATCGCCTTCCAGCGCGGCGCCAAACTCATCGAAGTTACCCATGCCGTAAGGCTCAATGGCCGCATAGAGCCCGTGCTTATTAGCTTTTTCGTGGAAATAACGAAAATAGTTTTCATTGATCAGTTCGCCAATGGTCTGCCGGAAATCCCATAAGAAGCGTTCGCTCTGATCGGTGCTTTCGATCACCCGGCCGGTCAGGGCAACCATCCATGGAATCAGCGGATAGCCGCGACGTTCCTCAAACTCCGTGTCCAATCCTTCGGTCCAGTTTTGATAGTTTTTCTCGAAGCTATCGATCAGGATATTTGTGAAAGTTCCGGGGTGCTGTGCCCCCTGCTCCAACAGGCGGTGGATAAGATGCTCCCAGTGTATATCCATCGCGGCGCGATTCATTTTATCGATCTCCAAGCCCTGCCCTTCGTCCGCAGCCGGAGAATTCATCGTGCCCGTTGTGGTATAGCCGAAACGCAGTAGGGTCCAATTTTCCGCACCTTCCAGCGTCTGCGCATCGATACGCAGGCGCTCGCCGGCGAAGTCACCTTTAAGCATCCGGACAGATTCCAGGGCAACAACGGCCTGAGGGGGTGCCGTTCGCGTTCCCCACTCCAGTCGGCTGGGATGGATTGTCAGTCTCGCGTGGGGAAAATGAAACCCTTTTTGTTGCCAATTTTCGAGACGATACGGTTCCGCACCCTGTTCTTCCACTGTGGGCGTAGGAAAGGCCAGCACGACAATATCCCGGTAGAAATCTTTCCGGTGTTCTGGCTCATGCAGATCAATCCCGCCCTCTTTGGCAATCTCCGTGAAGGTGGCTTTCGTCTCATTCCAGACGACCTGTTTCATTGAGTTCTCGGGCGTAATCCAAGGGCCGCCGGTCGCGGACCATCCGGCGCAGTTATGAAAGCCGAACTCCAAACCGAGGCGCTCACTCTCTTCCATGGCGAACTGCATCAAATCATACCACTCGGGCGAATGATAGCGCACCGGCCCCGGTGGCGTATCCAGCGACACATCAAAAACCTGAAATCCCCCCAAACCGATCGCTGCCATCGCTTCAAGATCCTTTGTGATACCCTCTTTACTCACATGCCCCGCGAACCAGTGCCACCAAGTATGCGGTTTCGCAATCGGAGGGGGCACTTTGAAACGATCTTCCAGCCCATCGGAAGACGCGGACCCTGACGCGGATCCTAGGAGGCTTGAACAAAGGAGAATGATGAAGGGATATTTCATTGATACCAAGAAAGGATTCTTTGTTGGCATGTGTCAAATCCATACCGTGAGGGGTCGTCTCGAATGAATCTAGGGCAGAGGGCAGAGGGCAGAGGGCAGTTGCCTAGCGCGGTAGCCTCGAACGTCAGTTCGGGGACGGGTGATGGGGA
>REBV01000231.1 GCA_007692545.1 Puniceicoccaceae bacterium | reverse complement strand
GACACCACCTACACCGACGAGGACGGGCGCATCCGCAGCCCCCGCCACGACGTTCTGGGGGTGCCTGTGGCCAAGCGCTTCCTGGAGCGCCTGACCCGCCAGAAGAAAATATTTGCAGACGTGCTGCCCCTGGTCGAGCAGCACATGCGCCCCCTCGCACTCTACCGCGACGGAGCCGGTGATTCTGCCATTCGCCGGCTGGCGGCCCGGGTCAAACGCATCGACCGCCTGGTCCGCGTGGCCCACGCCGATAAAAACGGCCGCCCGCCCCTGCCGGCCGACGACTATCCGGAAGGCCGCTGGCTGCTCGAAAAGACGGCTAAGTTGGCCATCCAGGACAACGCACCCAAGCCCATTCTGCTCGGCCGTCACCTGGTCGAGCTCGATATCAAGCCCGGCCCCCACTTCGGCCAGATCCTTGACCGCGCCTACCAAGCTCAGCTCGACGGCGCGTTCACCGACGAAGCCAGCGGGCGTGCCTACCTCAAGCAGCTGGTGGAAGATCTTTAAGCCACCACAGCGAGAGCTTCCGGCTTGTCCTTAGTAAAAAAGGGACTCAAGTTGACACTTCCACCTATGTCGAACCGCACCGCAGACAGCACACAGCAACTCATCGATATCGTATTGCCACTGGCGCAATCCGACGATCTCTGTGCCCAAAAAGAAGCAGTGGCCGCGCAGCTTGGTCGCCCCGTCTCGGAGATTCAGGAGCTGCGCCTGCGTAAGCACTCGATCGACGCACGGCAGCGAACGATAAAAGTCCAGCTGCGCCTTGAAGTTGGCATCGGGGAGGCTCTGCCGCCGGAACCAACCCTGCGCCCTGACTATCCGCAAGTCCCCGTTGGCGCACCCGAGGTGCTCATCATTGGCTGTGGCCCAGCTGGGCTATTTGCTGCCCTGCACTGCCTGGAACTGGGGCTCAAGCCGATTATTCTGGAGCGCGGCAAGGATGCATCGGCCCGCCGCTTCGATCTGGGGCCGATCCTGAAAGCCGGCCGTGTCATCGAAGAATCCAACTACTGTTTTGGCGAGGGGGGTGCCGGTACATTTTCGGATGGTAAGCTCTATACCCGGGCGACCAAGCGCGGCCCCGTCCGCACCATCTATGAAACACTGGTCGCCCACGGCGCACCGGAGCGAATCCTGGTCGACGCCCACCCACACATTGGCTCGAATCTCCTGCCCAAGGTCGTCATGGCCATGCGGGAGTCCATTCGCGCGTCCGGCGGTGAGGTGCACTTCGGTGCGCGGGTCGAGGCATTTCTACTGCATAACCAATCCATCGCTGGAGTCCGCACCGGTGATGACCGCGAGTTCCTCTGCCCACGCGTTATTTTGGCTACTGGCCACTCAGCCCGCGATATATATGCCCGCCTGCACGCGCAAAATATCCGGCTTGAACAGAAGCCCTTCGCCGTCGGCGTGCGCATCGAGCACCCGCAGCCCTTGATCGACCGCTTGCAGTATCACATCGAACCGGGCCAGGACCGCCCGCGAAATCTGCCCGCCGCCAGCTATCGACTGGCCACCAAAATCGACGACCGGGGGGTGCATTCGTTTTGCATGTGCCCCGGCGGTTTTATTGTGCCCGCCGCCACCGAAAACGACGAAGTGGTGGTCAACGGTATGAGTCTGGCGCGCCGCGACTCGCCCTTTGCCAACAGTGGCATGGTGGTGACGGTCGAGCCGGAGGACACGGTAGACTTTCACCCGGAACACGGGGTGTTGGCGGGGATGGCTTTTCAAAAGGCGCTGGAACAGGCCGCCAAACAGCACGGTGGCGGCGGGCAAGTCGCTCCAGGCCAACGGGTGACGGATTTTCTGGCGGGCCGGGATTCCTCTGATCTGCCCAAGACCAGCTACTTCCCCGGTATCCATCCGGCCCGGATCGATACGATACTGCCCGCCTGGATCGTCAGCCGCCTGCGCCGGGGTCTGCGGCTCTTCGGCGAGCAAATGCGTGGCTACATCACTGAAGAGTGTAACCTCGTCGGCTTTGAAACCCGCACCAGTTCGCCCGTGCGCATCCCGCGTGATGCAGCCAGCCTGGAACACCCCGAAGTCGCCGGCCTGTTCCCCTGCGGCGAAGGCGCCGGATTTGCCGGAGGTATTGTCAGCGCCGCCCTGGACGGCATCCGCTGCGCGGAGGCAGCTTCAAAGAGATGACCACTGGACACCATTATCAAGCGTGGCGTGCTCGCTTGCGAGCGCCTACAGTGTTGTTGGCCGTTCAAATGTTTGGGCCGTCGATAACACCAGGGCGTCCGCAAGCGGACACGCCACGTAAAAAAACATCTCATGATTAGTCTGATCGAGAACTCAAATTCTGGCGGTGCGCCCAAGGGCAGTGGCTACCTGGTGGCCTTGGTCGACAGCATCTTTAAGGAGAATGGCTACCTGCAAAACGAGCTGCAGCTCGATCACCGCGCCGAACAAGCCGCCATGGCCGCTTCCGTCGCAGCCTCGCTGGAAGCCGACCAGCCGCTGCTCTTCGAGGCAGGCACGGGCGTGGGCAAGAGCCTGGCCTACCTCATTCCCGGTATCATTCACTCGGTTAATAGTGAGCGTCCCTTCATCATCTCCAGCCATACCATCAGCCTGCAGGAACAGATCCAGGAGAAAGACCTCAAAATTTGCCGCCGCCTCTTTACCAAGGTGCCCGAACTGCGCCGTTTCGGTGCCTTCAAAACCGCACTCATGGTGGGCAAGCGCAACTATTGTTGCAGCACACGTCTCAACAACGCCCTACAGGAAGCCAAGTCGGCCACGCAGAGTGAGCTTTTCAAAAACGACGAACGCGAGGATTTGATTCGTATCGCGCAGTGGTCGGCGGTGGCTAAAAACGGTGTCATCCAGGAGCTTTCCCCCGCCCCACTGCCCGAGGTCTGGGATGCTATCAACGCCGACAGTTCGACCTGCTCGCGGAAAAACTGCGATGCTTCCGTTTGCTTCTACCAGCGGGCACGCAAGCAACTGCTCTCGGCTAACTGCGTCATCGTCAACCACAGCCTGCTGTTCTCGCTGATTAACGCCGGCATGCAGCCGGAGGGCGAAGTGCCCGGCATCCTGCTGGCCAGCGATTTTGTCGTGCTCGACGAGGCCCACCGTATACCGGCCATCGCGACCGATCACTTCGGTGCCCACGTCAGTTCCTACGCCGTGGATCGTGCCTTGAAACGTATCTACAATCCACGCACCAATCGCGGCTTGCTCAAACGCCATGGCCAAATCTGGGACCAGCACGCCGTCGATAACGCCCTGGGTGCCGCCGAGGAGTTTTTCCGATTTTTGGGCGACACCTTTCTGGCCAAAAAACCGATCCAGCGCCTGCACGAGCCCGATTTTTGCGATAATATAATTAGCGGCCCGCTCAAGGAAGTCGCCGAACGACTCGGCGCACTCATCCAGAAGAGCGACGATGAACGTGTCCAGGATGAGCTGCGCGACCACCGCCGCCGTATCCAGGGCTACCGCGATGCGATCAACGCTTTCATTAGTTTCGCGGATACGGACCATGTGCAATGGCTGGAACGTGGCGGCAAAAAGGGCCAAATCGTGACCCTCCGCAGTGCACCGCTGGATGTGGCGCCGTACCTGCGCAAACATCTCTTCCAGCGTGGCACCGCAGCCATCCTGACCAGCGCCACCCTCTCAGACGGACAACACATGGGTGCCTTCCAGGAAAAGGTCGGTGCGCAGGCCGCCCAAGCGAAACTGGTCGATTCCCCCTTCGACTACGAGACGAACTGCCGCATCTACATCGCCAGCGATGCCCCCCAGCCCGAACCGGGGCAAGGCCGCCTCGACCTCGACTACCTCGCCAATATGATTTGCTGGTGCGCCCGCCGGGTCGAAGGCGGCACGCTCGTGCTCTTCACCAGTCATTTTGATCTGCGCCAGGTGCGGGAGCGCACACAGGGCTTTTTCGATAAGATTCAGCGGCCGCTCTTCACTCAGGGGCACGAGATGGCGCGGACAGAGATCACCCGCCAGTTTGCCGTAGCGGGCAACGGCGTCCTCTTCGGCACCGACAGCTTCTGGACCGGCGTCGATATACCCGGACCAGCCCTCTCTCAGGTCATTGTGGCCCGCCTCCCCTTCGAAAACCCAGGCCACCCGGTGAGCGAAGCCCGCAGCGAATATATCCGCGCGCGGGGGGGGAACCCATTTACCGAGATGACTGTGCCGGAAGCACTCGTCAAATTCCGCCAAGGCGTGGGCCGCTTGATCCGTCGACATGAAGACCAGGGCAATATCGTCATCCTCGATTCCCGAATCTTACACAAGCCCTACGGAGCTCATTTTATCGAAGCGCTTCCGATTCAGACCTACTCACGCTTTAATCGAGAAAACCGGGATTCTGTGTTCGCTTAAGCGGCGGAATCCAATTCATTTCAAGCCATGCAAATTGAGTCTTACGGTATGACCGACCGCGGAAAAGTCCGCGAAGAGAATGAAGATGCCTTCTTAGTCGATCGCGAACACCAGCTCTTTGCTGTGGCCGACGGCCTCGGCGGAATACCCGGAGGCGCCGAGGCCAGTCAGCGCAGCATCGATCTGCTCGCCCAAAGCGCACAGCAGGCCGATCTTGGAAGCGAAGGACTCGACCTGGCACAAGTCATGATTCGCATCAATGCAAGCGTTGCCCGCGAAGGTTTTGAAAACCACCCTTTCACTGGCAACGGCAGCACCCTGACCATCGCTCATATTGTTGCGGATACACTCAGGATTGGCCATGTCGGCGACTCAGCCGTCTACCTCTTGCGCTCAGAAAAACTGGATCAATTAACCATCGACCACACCCAGGAGCAGGACTGGATCGACCAACATGGTGAAGCCGCCCGCGATCAAATGGACCCGAGGCTATCCCATACCTTGACCCAATGTATCGGCCAGGATTTTGAATTGCGTATCGACACAAAGACCCTGCCCTTACTCGTGGGCGATCAATTACTGCTCTGTACCGATGGTCTGAATAAAGTTCTTGCCGATGCCACCATGCGGGCCGTGCTCCAGAAGTCTCCGACTCCGGAAAGCGCCTGCCGTGAGCTGATCCAGCTGGCCAATGAAAATGAAGGCCCGGACAATATAACCGCCCTCGTCGTGCGGATAAGCTAAACAACTATGGAGTTTGAATTCAACGATCTGCCTATCGGCATCCTCGCCTGTATCGTCTTTTTATCCCGAGTCCTCGATGTATCCATCGGCACGATACGCATGATTGCAACGGTCCAGGGCCGCACAATTTTAGCATTTATCCTCGGATTATTTGAAGTCACGATTTGGCTCATTGTCATTGCCACGGTGGTCAACACCGTGCTGGAGCGGCCCTGGCTGCTGGTTTTCTATGCACTGGGCTTTTCCACCGGTAATGTCGTCGGCATCCTGATTGAGCACCGTCTGGCGCTGGGGCATGCCGTGCTGCGAGTCATCACCGGGGTGCATGCCGCCGAGATCCGCGACGCCCTGGTCGATGTCGGCTACCGGGTCACCCGCTTCGAGGGCACTGGTGCGCGCGGCCCGGTCAGCGAATTACAAATCGTCTGCGAACGTAAACGATTGGCCAAAGCCTTGCAGACCGTTCAAAGCATCGATCCCGACGTTTTCTACCTGTGCGAGACGCCCACACGGGTCAGCCGTTTTGGCCACCAAGTCGGTACCAGTCCGGGCAATTGGCTGAGCACTTTGAAGCGAAAATAGGTCTGATGGCCTCTATTCACTCCGCAGTATCGCCAGCGGCGAAGCGCGGGTAATGCCACGACTTAGCCAGGCACCCATCAGGATGGAGAGCAAACAGGCCGCCGTGAGTAAGCCAAACAGAGCCGCCACGGGAAAGACCGGATCCAGCGAGAAGGCAAAGCGGGCCAATGGATAGTAGGCCAGCACAGCAAGTCCACCCCCGGCCAGCGCTGCCAGCAGACCCAGCACCCCAAATTCAATACTGAAGATGGTCCGAAGCTGACGCGTGGTGGCACCCAGCGTGCGCAGCAGCACTGCTTCATAGCGGCGCTGCTCCCGCCCGTTGAGAAAGATCCCGACCAGAATACAGAGGCCCGCTGCCACCGTGAAAAGCGAGAGCACTTGTACCGCCTGGGCCACCCGCCCCAGCAGTGTCTGCACGGTTTTCAAGATCGATGTCAGATCGATGACTGAAACGTTTTGAAAACTGGCGGCCACCGATGCTTGCAGCGCACCCGAGCTCTGCCCTTCAGGCAAGCGAGTCGTCAGCACATGAAAGCCGGGGGCATCTTCCAAAATCCCATTCGGGAAAAGCATGAAGAAGTTCAGATTAAACTGTGACCAATCGACCTCCCGCAGGTGGATGATTTCAGTCTCCAGCGGCAACCCTTGCACATCGATTCGAATACGATCCCCCAGCCCGACATTCAAATCCTCCGCCATCCCGCTCTCCAGCGAGAGCGGAATCGGCTCATCGCCGTCCCAGTCCACCGGTGGCCATACGCCCGCCACGCCGACTTCGGTCGCGTTGAGCTCGTTGCGGTAAGAGGAGCGGAATTGCCGCCGCTGGACCCATCCTGGCACCGCACCACTATCCCGCAGCTCACGTGTGCCCACTCCATTGATCGCGCTCAACTGCATCGTGACCATGGGCGCACTTTCAAGGACCGGCAGCGACTGCGCTTCCAATAGCTCAGCCACACCCTCGACCTGGTCAGGCTGCACATCGACCAGGAAGATATTGGGCCCCTGGCCTGACTCGGCCACTGCGATTTGATCGAGCAGTAAGGCACGCAAAAGCAAGGTCAAGGTGAGCAGAAAAATACCCAAGCCCAGCGAAACCGCAAAGAGCAGCGTCTGGTTATTGGGTCGGAACAGATTCGAGATGCCCTGGCGTGTCAGATAGTTGACCGGACCACGGGCCACGCGTCGGGCCAGCCAAATAAGGCCCTGAGCCAGCAGGGCCAGTACCAGAAAAACCACGACAAAGCCGATTGCCAATAAAACCCCTCGCCCCGGACTGGCACTACTCAGCACCGCCAGTAGAGTCAGCAGGGCCAGCAAAAAGCCAACAATAGGCGCAGCCTGCCAAAACCGGCGCTTGCGGTCACCCGTCTCACTCACCGCCCGCAAAACAGCCAGCGGCGTGATCTGCCGCACCTGCTGCAGGGGCAACAAGGCGAAACTGATGCAGGCAATGAAGCCGACCGCCGTGGTCCGCAGAACGACTCCCCACTCCGGCAAAAGTGCCAGCGCCACCGGTAAGGCCTCCTGGAAGAAGGCAACGATTCCGATATGGATGCCCACCGCCAATGCGGCTCCCAGCAGAGAGCCGACGAAGCCCAGCATCGACGCCTGGATCAGGTAAATCGCAAATGCGGCCTGCGGCGGCGTGCCTAGACAACGCAGGATGGCTATACTCTGCTGCCGTCGCCGCACTTGCGCCTGCATCGCACTCGCTACGCCGATCGCACCGAGAACCAGACTGAACAAGGCGATCAGACTTAAAAACTGCTCAAAGCGATTGAGGATCTCGCCCAACTGCGCGCGCCGGCTCTCGGGAGTCTCAAAGCGAAAACCGGCCTCGGGGAAGGCCGCTTGCAGGCGTTGCGTCAGCGCGTCTGGATCGACTCCATCGGCCAGGCGCAGATGCACATAGTGCTGCGTCAGACTAGTTCGCGTCAGTAATTCTGAAGCCTCCAACGCGGCCTCGTTGATATACGCACCGGGGGCAAAGCCGGCAAATCGACCGATCCGGGGGGCCGGTTTGGTGATGCGCCCAGTGATGGGTATTTCAGCCTGCCCGAGCACAACAGAGTCGCCCACCTCGACTCCGTATTGCTCCAGCAGTGCGGTTTCCAGAAAAATCACCGGCTGCTCGCTGCCCATCTCCGGCCAGGCTTCGGCAGGTTCGGCTTCGACCGTTCCGTAAAAGGGGTATTTACCGGCACTACTGCGCACTTGTACCAAGCGCGCGCTGTCCGCATCGGGGAAGCGCAGCATACTGGAAAAGCTCGTCTCATAGGCGGCCTCCACCACATCGTCGCCAAAAACTTGAACCAGCGCAGCTGCATCCAGCGGCTGTCGCGCCCCGATCTGCAAGTCACTCCCCAGTAGCTCGCGGGCCTGCAAGTCGATGCCCGTCTCCAGACTCGCGCGCAGGGCGTGTATGGTGACGAGTGCGCCCACTCCGATGACGATGGACCCGGCAAAAACAGCCAGTCGCTTACGTTCCCGCCGCGTATCGCGCCGGGCCATACGCCACACCCAGGGGTGCACCAGCAGTCGCAACAATCCGCGCGGCAGGTTCGTCTTGCTTGGCTCAGTCTTCATAGCTTGACGTCACTCTCGATCGATCCCCCACGCATCTGCACCACCCGCCCAACACGCTGGGCCAACTCCGGATCGTGTGTCACCAGGACCAGTGCCGTGCCAAAATTCTCGTTCAACTCAAAGAGCATCTGCTCGATCGGCTGGCTCGTTTCCGCATCCAGATTCCCCGTCGGCTCATCCGCAAAAAGTATCTTCGGGCGATGGACAAAGGCGCGGGCCAGTGCCACCCGCTGCTGCTCCCCACCTGAGAGCTGCGAGGGGTAATGGTGCATCCGCTCAGCCAGTCCGACATCGGCCAGCCGTGCCTCAGCCGCCTGCCGGGCACCACGGGCACCTTGCAGCTCCAGGGGCACCAGGACATTCTCCAGCGCAGTCAACGATGGCAGTAGTTGAAAGCTTTGAAAGACGAAGCCCACTTGGGCGTTGCGCAGTTCTGCCAGGGCGTCCTCGTCCAGCTGGCTCAAGTCCTGCCCCGCCAAGTGCACCGACCCGACACTCGGCCGGTCGAGCCCGGCGCAGAGCCCGAGCAAGGTCGTCTTACCACTCCCCGATGGCCCCACAATCGCACAGCGCGCCCCAGCCTCGATCTCCAAATCGATAGCGTGCAAGACCGTCAAAGGCTGCCCCCCGCTCTGATACGTTTTGCCAACCCCACGCAGGGAAAGCATGGGCGTATTGACTTTTTCATGCTCTGGAGCGAGCTTCGAACTGTTAACCTGATTGGACATAGATGCGTATAAAATTAATCAACTGGAAACGATGGCCCGGGCTGCTGGCCATTACATTACTCGTCAGCATTCCACAAATCGGCCTGCTGGCAAGCGAAGTCAAAAAGATCGTCTTTATCGGTGATAGCATTACAATGGGATATGGTCTTGAGCCGGAATTTGCCTACCCCGCTCTGATTCAAGCTAAAATCGAGGCCCGTGACTTGCCCTACCAAGTGGTCAACGCCGGAGTCAGCGGGGACACCACCGCTGGCGGCCTGCGCCGCATCAACTGGGTACTGCGCGGCAGCCAGCCCGAGATCGTTGTCATCGCTTTGGGTGGTAACGACGGCCTGCGCGGCGTTCCCGTCGAACAAACACGTCAGAATCTCCGCAAGATGATCGATCAAGTCCGCGAACTCAGTCCGGACAGCGACATCGTCCTCGCCGGGATGCGCATGCCCGAGAGCATGGGAGCCGATTACAGCCAGCGCTTCTTCGAGAGTTTTGCCCAAGTGGCCCGGGAAAAAACGGTCGCTCTCATTCCCTTTTTGCTCGAAGGCGTGGGGGGCGAAGCGGCATTCAACCAAGATGACCAGATTCACCCCAATGCCGCCGGCCAGGAAAAGATTGCGGCTACGGTTTGGGAACACCTGAAGCCAAGGCTTTTGCTCGAATGAACCCTGGAAGTTAATTTGCCTGAACGGGTGCATAACAAATTTTTTCTGCTATTCATATTCCCTTTATTTTGCGCTTGAAGGCCTGGGAAGACGGGCGCAATAAGTCGCGCCGGGTCAACGCGTATGAAGCACAGCAGCTGCGCGAAGGCATTGAGGGCCTGGACAGGTTCAAGGAGCTCTCCAGTGAGTATATTGAAGCGACGATCGAGCCGACCAAACAAGGACAGGCAGATGAGGCGGACTCTAAAAAAACTCCAGATAGCCGCCGAAAGGGCACTGGGGCAGGAAACGGCAAAGTTCCTGGATTTTGCCCGCCAGAGGTTACGGCGTGAAGGTGCCAGTAACAGCAGCTCGAACGCTGGAAGAACATGCTATTTGAAGACCGGGTTAAAACAGTCATCACCCAGGCTCGCTCACTCGGGAAAACCCTGCCTGCGGCAGAACAGGAACTACTCGATGCCATGATCAGCTAATTTGAAACACTAGTGTCCAGCTAAGGAATGAACGCCGGACGTCTAGATATTCACTCAAGTTCTCGATTCGCTGGACCGCAAGGAGTTTCAGCGCTGTATGGCGCTGCATCCGATGCCGAGGGAAAGCCGGGGTATGACCGCTAGAGAGCAGTTCATCGCGATGGCTTTCGCGCAGATCACTTTCAGGGAGAGTCTCCGCGACATTGAAGCCTGCCTCCGAGGTTGCGCTCACAGCTATGCGATGGGCATTCGAGGAAACATTACCCGAACGAATCTGGCTTACGCGAACGAGCACCGGGACTGGCGCGTTTACGAAGCACTCGCTCAAATCGATCTCACCGGCCCAATCCCCGTATTCGTGCGGATCACCGACGGTTCGGTCCACGATGTCCACTTCATGGATCAGATCGATTACCAACCCGGAAGCATCTGCGTTTTTGATCGTTGCTATCT
>REBV01000277.1 GCA_007692545.1 Puniceicoccaceae bacterium | reverse complement strand
CCCTTTTCCGCCAGGCGGTCGATATTAGGCGTGTGGAAGGTCTCGCTGCCGTAAATACCCGCATCACGCCAGCCCATATCGTCCGCCATGATGTGGATGATGTTTGGGCGCTCCGCCAGAGCGGCGGAGGGAGCGATAAAAAGAAAAGCCAACGTGGCGGCGCAGCTGAGTGGGAGTAATTTCAATATTTTTTTCATTTTGGGAAGTATTGCAGGGTCATTAAGAAACAATTTTTGGCGGATGGGTGTCAAGCTAGTAACTACCAGTGAATAGAAAGAAGATGATTCTGTGGATGACTTCGGCGGCGGCAAAGCGGTCTTTCGGTGGATAGCGGAGATCTTCAACGATGGTTTCTATAGTGCTCATAATTCTAAAAAAAATCGCCAAGAACCGATCTTGTAAACTGACCGGGTATTTGCACTCTGAGTCACTATGGCAGATAGCTTTCGACTTGATTTGACCCGCCGTCCGCGCCGTATGCGCCGCACGGCCAGCTTGCGTGCGCTGAGTTGTGAGACCGAGGTCTTAGCGCAGCATTTGATTCAGCCGCTTTTTGTCATCGATGGAGACGGGGCACCGGAGTCGATCGAGTCGATGCCGGGGATGGCGCGGCTCCCGATCCCAGCGCTGGTCGAGGAGTGCCGCCAGCTGCACCGGCTCGGTATCTGCGGGGTGGCGCTTTTCCCGAAGCTGGAAGACCGCCTCAAGTCGGACGATGGGCGCGAGGCATTGAATCCGGACACACTGGTTTTACGCGCGATCCGGGCGATCAAGGCGGCTGTGCCGGAATTGACGGTGATCACCGATCTGGCGCTCGACCCCTACACTGTGCACGGGCACGATGGGCTCTGGGATGCGGCGGCGCAGGATCTGGCGAACGATGCTACGGTCGAAGTATTGGCCGAAATGGCGATTTTGGCGGCGCAGGCCGGTGTCGATATGGTGGCACCCTCTGATATGATGGATGGGCGCGTGGGCGCGATCCGGGTGGCATTGGATGAGCATGGCTTTGAGCGCACGGCGATCATGGCCTACTCGGCCAAGTTTGCTTCGGCCTTTTACGGGCCTTTTCGGGATGCGGTGGGCAGCGCCAGCAGTGCCGGCACGCACCACCTGGACAAGCGGACTTATCAGCTCAACCCGGCCAATCGACGTGAAGCTCTCACTGAAATCGCGCTGGATGAAGCGGAGGGTGCCGACGTGCTGATGGTCAAACCAGCCGGTCCGTATTTGGACATCATTCGCGAGGTGCGCGAAGAGACCGAGCTCCCAATCGCTGCCTATCAGGTGTCGGGCGAGTATGCTCAGATCATGGCGGCAGCTGAGCGGGGCTGGCTCGATTTGGAGCGCTGCCGCGATGAGTCGCTGCTGGCTATCCGGCGGGCGGGAGCGGACATGATTTTGACTTATTTCGCCAAGGCGTATGCGGCTGACCGAGCGTAGCGACGCGCTTCCAGTTTGTTATTGCTGCGGTGGCTGACGCTGACGTTAAGGCGTCCGCAAGCGGACACGCCACGGGGGGTGATGTTGTGGCGTGCTCGCTTGCGAGCGCCTGTTGTGTTGTGGGGCCGTCGTCAGCCGCTCAAGAAATCGATCAGCCGTTTGGCGGTGAGCGGGCCGATACCTTCGACCTGCACGAGTTGGTCGGTGGTGGCCTTGCGGAGTTTTTCGATGGAGCCGAAGTGGAGCAGGAGCTGTTGTTTGCGCTGGGTGCCGAGGCCCTTGAAGTCGTCGAGAATGGATTCGCGCAGGCGCTTGCTGCGGAGCTCGGCATTGAAGCTGTTGGCAAAGTGGTGGGCTTCGTCGCGGATGTGCTGCAGCAGGCGCAGGGCCGGGTCGTGGTGGGGCAGGTTGAGTGGCTCACGACCATCGCTGAAGATGACCGTCTCGTTGCGCTTGGCCAGGCCGATCAACTCGGGTGGCTCCAGCCCCTGTTGGAGAAAGGCTTTGAGTGCGGCTGTCACTTGCCCGGGCCCGCCGTCGATCACGATCAGGTCGGGAAAGGGGCGCTCTTCCTCGGCCAGGCGGCGGTAGCGGCGGCCGACGACTTCCTCCATCGCGCGAAAGTCGTCGTTGCCGACGAAGCTCTTGATCTTGAAGCGGCGGTAGCTTTTGCGGTCGGGCTGTCCGTCGCGAAAGCTGACCATGGAGGCCACGCAAAAGCTGCCGGAGATGTGGGAGATATCGAAGCACTCCATGCGGCGCGGGATGCGGGGCAGGGCGAGCTTTTCCTTAAGTCGTTTGACAACTTGACTGTGGTTGTGGGTGCCGAGCAGGTTGCGCTCAAATTTACGGGTACGGCTGGCTGTGCGCTCAAGTGCGACGATGCGGTCGCGCAAGGTGGCGGCGAGCTCGTAGCGCTGGTCCTCGGCGGCGACTTTCATCTCCGCCTTAAGCTCGGCCAGCCACTCGCGGGCCTTGCCTGCCAGAAATTCGCAGGCGGCTTCGAGCCGCGCGGCATAGTCCTCGGCGGTGATTTCATTCGGGTGCTCGTAGATCTCTGCGCGGGCATCGTCGTAGAGTCGCCAGCGCCCATCCTCAAGTTCCACTGGGCTGGCATCGCTGAGAAGGATGCCGAAGCGGCGGCGCAGCTCGGCCAGTGTCTTACGCAGGTGTCCCGAGTGGGCAAAGGGGCCGAAGTAGCGTGAGTTGCTGTCGGTGCGGTTGCGGGCCAGGCGGAAGCGGGGGAGTGCTTCACGCGGGTCGACACGGACGAGCAGGAAGCGTTTATCATCGGTGAAATCGGTATTGTAGCGGGGCTTGTATTTCTTGATCAGTTGGCCCTCCAGCAGCAGTGCTTCGGCCTCGGATTTGACCAGGATGATCTCGAAATCATGGATTAGCTCGATCATGGCCCGGATCTTGGGCTGGGCCACGCTGAGTTTGCGGGAGGCCTGAAAATAGGTACTGACCCGCTTTTTGAGATCTTTCGCCTTGCCCACGTAGATGGTCTGGCCGATGCGGTCCTTCATCAGATAGACGCCGGGCTGGTGGGGCAGGCGGCGGACTTTTTCCTTCAACTGGGATTTTCCTGTGGGGGACATTTTTGAATATGAAATTTCGGTTGCAGTTCCCTGGAAGCTGCACTCCCTTCATCAAACTACTATGTCTAAAACGCCAATTGTCGAAGTAATCAACTTTGGAGATGAATTGCTCGTCGGTATTCGGGAAAACTCGCATCTTGTCTACCTCGGGGAACAACTCGCCCGCTACGGCCTGCCCATCCAGCGCAGCCGTGTGATCACGGATGAGGCGGCGGAAATCCAGCGCGCCTTCCTCGATGCGTGGACTCACTCGGACATCGTCATCACCACGGGTGGGCTGGGGCCGACGGCGGATGACATGACGCGGGAGAATATCGCCTCGGCGCTCGGGGCCGAGCTCGTTTTTGATCCTGAGATCGAGGCGATCATCCAAGCGCGCTTTGATTTACTCGGGCGCACCATGGCGGATCACCACCAGCGGCAGTGTTACCGCTTCGTCGGGGGGGAGGTCTTGCACAATGCGCGTGGGACGGCACCTGGCCTGGCCTACGAGAAAGAGGGCAAGCTGCTGATCATGTTGCCCGGTCCGACGCATGAGTTGACGCCCATGTTTGAGCGTGAGGCGCTTCCGCTGCTGTGGCGGCTCGGAGCACTTAGCGAGGAAGAGGCCTATTTGCAGATCCGGACCTGCGGGTCGGGTGAGTCGACGGTGGAGCAAATGATGCAGCCCATCGTCAAAGCCTATCCCAGCTTAACCGTGGCCTACTGTGTGCATTATGGGATCGTCGATGTGCGGCTCAGTTCGCGTGATGGCGCGATTGGGCGGGAGGCGCTTAAAGCGATCGGGCAGGAAGCCCGGGAATTGCTGGGAGAGGACTTCGTTTGCTTCGGGCATTGCTCACTGGCTAAAGTCGTGGTGCATGAGCTGCGGGCGCTGGAGCGCACACTCGCAGTGGCGGAGTCTTGCACCGGGGGCCTGCTCTGTAACGCATTTACGAATTTGCCCGGTGCCTCGAAGGTCTTCGTCGGCGGGGTGGTCTGCTACTCCAACGATGTCAAGGTGGCGCAGGTGGGCGTGCCCGAGTCGATCCTGGAGCAGCATGGTGCGGTCAGCGCGGAGTGTGCCATCGCCATGGCATCCGGTATCGCCGAGCACCTTTCTTCAGATTACGGCGTCAGTGTGACGGGCTTCGCCGGGCCCGACGGAGGGGATGAGAAAAATCCAGTCGGCACGATCCATATCGGCTACCACTCGCCGGCCGGTGTGTGGTGCAAGACCTTTCGCTACACGGGCGGTCGCCTCGATGTGAAGACCCGGGCGGTACACGCCGCGCTGGACTGGATGCGGCGGCAGATGCGGGCGCACAAGATGGAGGAGTTTCTCTCCTGCGGCGAGAATGATTGATCCGACCGGGCTAGCTGGGGCTCAAATAGGCTTCTTTATCTCTGTAGTGAGCGGGTTTATCCCGCGATTCGACCGATGTGGCAATTCGTGCCCGCTGGTTCCTGGCATAATCCGGGTTAAATAGAGCCGGAAGCCATTCAACAAGGTGTAGAAAAAGTAGCTCATACTGGGAAGAAGCTCGTTAAGCGACGGCTTCGGCCTTTTCGACCAGGTCTTTTTCGACTTTCAGGTTGTCGATGATGAATTCCTGGCGGTCGGGTGTGTTTTTGCCCATGTAGAAGGTGAGCATGTCTTTAATGGTCATTCCTTTGGGGATAATGACGGGGTCGAGGCGGATGTTTTTGCCGATAAAGTGTTGGAACTCATCGGGAGAGATCTCGCCGAGGCCTTTGAAGCGGGTAATTTCCGGCTTGGGTTGGCACTCTTTGATCGCGGCCTGGCGCTCTTCATCGCTGTAGCAGTAGCGGGTGATCTTTTTGTTGCGGACGCGGAAGAGGGGAGTCTGCAGGATGTGCAGATGGCCTTGCTTGATCAGTTCGGGGAAGAATTGGAGGAAGAAAGTGATGAGGAGCAGGCGGATGTGCATGCCGTCGACGTCGGCATCGGTCGCGATGACGACGTTGTTGTAGCGGAGGTCGTCGAGCCCGTTTTCGATATTGAGTGCATCTTGCAGGAGGTTGAATTCTTCATTCTCGTAGACGACTTTTTTGGTCAGCCCGAAGGAGTTGAGGGGCTTGCCTTTGAGCGAGAAAACGGCCTGTGAGTTGACGTTGCGTGCCTTGGTGATGGAGCCGGAGGCGGAGTCACCCTCGGTGATGAAGAGGGTCGAGTCCAGGCGACCGTCTTTTTTGGTATCGAGGTGGATGCGGCAGTCGCGGAGCTTTTTGTTGTGGACTTTGGCTTTGCGGGCGCGTTCGCGGGCGAGCTTTTGAATGCCTTTGAGTTCCTTGCGGTTGCGCTCGGATTCCTGGATTTTCTTACCGAGGATTTCGGCGGTCGCTGGGTTGCGGTGGAGATAGTTGTCGAGGGCCTGCTTCATGAAGTTACTCATGAAGGTGCGTACGGTCGGCCCTTTCGGGCCCATATCCTGGGAGCCCAGCTTGGTCTTGGTCTGCGACTCGAAGACGGGCTCTTCCACCTTGATACTGACTGCGGCGCAGATGGAGGTGCGAATATCGACAGCGTCGAAGTCCTTTTTGTAGAAATCCTTGATCGTCTTGGCGAGGGCTTCGCGGAATGCGGCCAGGTGGGTCCCCCCCATGGTGGTGTGCTGGCCGTTGACGAATGAATAGTAATCTTCGCCGTAGGAGTCGTTGTGGGTAAAGGCGATCTCGATGTCGTTGTCTTTGAGGTGAATGATGGGATACATCGGCTCGCCATCGAGTTTGTTTTCGAGCAGGTCGTGGAGGCCTTTTTCAGACTTAAATTTTTTGCCGTTGTAGGTGATGGTCAGCCCGCTGTTGAGGTAGGCGTAGTTCCAGAGCATGTCTTCCACGTAGTCCTCGCGGAAGCGGACGCTGCCGAAGATTTCGGGGTCGGCATCGAAGCGTAGCGCGGTGCCGTTTCTGGCCTCTCCGGCCGGCAGGTCTTTGGTGTCTTCGTGGAGCACTTCGCCCTGGGAGAATCGGACGCTGCGGGTCTTGCCATCGCGGTAGGCCTGGATCTCGAACTCGGAAGAGAGGGCGTTGACTGCTTTGATACCGACGCCGTTTAGGCCGACGGACTTTTTGAAAGCTTCGGAGTCGTATTTGGCCCCGGTGTTGATTTTGGAGGCACAGTCCTTGAGCTTGCCGAGAGGGATGCCACGGCCATAATCACGCACGGAGACGTGGGTGCCGTCGATATTGACTTCGATGGTCCGCCCGTTGCCCATGACGAACTCGTCGATCGAGTTGTCGATGACCTCCTTGAGCAGGATATAAATACCGTCGTCGGAGGAGGAGCCGTCGCCCAGTTTGCCGATATACATGCCGGGGCGCAGGCGGATGTGTTGTTTCCAGTCGAGGGATTTGATCGAGTCTTCGTTATATTCGGCAGACATTTTAGGGAGTGAAAGTGAGAGTGAGAGTGAAAGTGAGAGTGGGAGTGAGAGTGGGAGTGAGAGTGGGAGTGAGAGTGGGAGTGGGGTATCCGGGATCAGTCCTGCTTTTCGATGCAGTGCTGTGAGGACAATTAGTCGCCCTGCTTTGTTTATGGTCAAGGAGATGTTATCACAGGCTATGAGGTTTTTTGCTCAACTTGGACCGGAAAGGGTTGGGTGTTACTACCTGCATAGACTGTCAGGTGAGGGAAGGCGATCTCGATGCCCTCCTGATCAAAGCGTTCCTTTATTTCGCGCATGATGCTGTTTTTTAGATCGAGAAATTTCGTCTTTTCAAACCAAATGCCGACCAGGAAGTCGAGCGAGGAGCTCCCGAAGTCTTTAAACAGGATGAGTGGCTCTGGCTCATTCAGGCTGTTTGGGTTGGCGTCGACGATTTCTTTGAGGACACGGATCACGCGTGCCACATCTTCCTTGTAGGCGACACCGATATTGATGTCCATCCGCCGGATCGGAAATCTGGTTACGGTGGTGACCTCAGCCTTAATCAGGGTCTCGTTGGGCATCCGCACGAATAAGTTATCGAGGGTACGCAACTTGACGGAGAGCAGGTCGATCGACATGACGACGCCGCGCGTTGAGCCCACTACGATGATGTCGCCCACCTCAAAAGGACGCTCGCCGAGTAGGAAGAGCCCGCTAATCAGGTTGGACAGGCTGGTTTGCGCGGCAAAGCCGACGGCCACTGTGACGATGCCGGCGGCGCCCAACACGGCCGTGAGGTTGACTTGTAGATGAATCAGTACCGTGCACACGACGAGTATGATCCCCACATAAAGGAGACTCTTCTGGGCCAGCAGCAGGTGATGCGGCGAGAAGTGCGGTTTCATTGCCCGCATGACCAGGCGGCTGGCCAGGTAAACAAGGGCTAGTCCGACAACAAATATGCCGAAGGCGTAGAGTATGTTATGTAGTTCCAATGGATCCATACTTAGTTAGGCGAGTGCGGTACTCAGGCTGGCAAAACTGCGGCGAATCAGGCCGGTGGCGGGTGGGTCCGGCGCATCGGCGATTTTGATCGCTCCGACCAACTCAGGCGGGGCCTGTTCGCTGTAGTCGATAGCGCTGAGTTGCTCGCTGCCATTGTAGCGAATATCGACCGGAGAGGTCCAGATGGCTTGGCCGCTTTGCCACAAGTGGCAGTGGTTGAGGCGCAGGCAGAATTTTGTGCAGTGAAGCTGTTCGTTTGATTTATTGTGGATGCAGACTTTGCAAACGGCCCGAGTGCTGATCGCAGTATCGACGGAGGGTGCTTCGCGGCGCGCCCGGCTTTTGGTGGAGTAGCAGAGCACGCCGGCGGTCCGGTCGCCAAACCAGGTGTCGGAGAGCAATTCACTGCGGATACGCTCTAAATTCTCGGTTCCCTCGGCACCCTCGGCCCGGTTGGTTGAAATTTGAATATCGACGGGGATCGATACATAAAAGTCGACATTCGCCTTGGGCGCAAGGCGGAGTGGATGTAGTGGCTGGACCACAATGGGGCGGTCCGGCATGCGTGGCTGCACATAGATGGTGTGAATAGCCCGCTCGAAGGCGTAGCGGCGAAAGTCGGATTCCGGGTCGTCGCCGAGCTGGACGATCTCGCTGTTGCCCCGCTGCTCGACCAGGAGGAGGTCGCTGCCGCGTCTGATTAAACGAATTTGGAGTTGAGCCCATTCCAGCCGGATTTCTTTCTGGTCAGCGAATTTAAGGGCTCCCCACGGTGTTTTGCCTGATGACATAGCTTATGAGATGTTGAACTTTTAATAAAAGGTCAACGGCATCTTGCGCTCTACAGTGTTTCAGCTATTGATTTTTCGACTTATGGATCCAGCCACCAATCCTTACGAATCGGACGAGTTACTCCAGCAGTACCTTGTCTTTCACTATGCCAGCGGCCCGGAGCAGTTCCCCTATGCCTTGGGTGGCGCGGATGCACTGGACTTCCCCCGGCGCTGTGCTCAGGAGGGGCTGGATCTTTCCAAGCTGCCTGCCGGTGCCCGCGCCTTGGATTTGGGCTGTGCAGTGGGGCGCTCCTCTTTTGAATTAGCCCGGGTCTGTGGCGAAGTCATCGGCATCGATTACTCGCAGGCATTTATTGATGCGGGCAATCGGCTGGTGGCCGAGGGGCGGCATCCGGCGACCCGCTTGGATGAAGGCTCGGTCACGACGAAGCTGGTCGTCGAGGTGGACGCGCAGATCGAGCGCAGCCGGGTTCGGTTTGAGCAGGGAGACGCGCAGCATCTCCGCGATGACATTGGGCAGTTTGATTGCATCATCGCCTGCAATTTAATCTGCCGCCTGCCCGAGCCGCTGCGTTTGCTGCAGCGACTGCCGGAATTGCTCAAGCCCGGCGGCCAGCTTTTCATCACGACTCCATTTACCTGGCTGGAGACCTACACGCCGCCGGAGAACTGGCTGGGCGATGGGGCGCAGGACTCCTTCGCCGGGCTACGCCGGGCTCTGGAGCCCCATTTCAAGCTGGATGCCCGCTGGGATATGCCTTTTCTCATCCGCGAGCATGCCCGCAAGTTTCAGTACAGTATCGCGCAGGCCAGTCGCTGGTTTCGTGCGTGAGGTATGATTTACCGCTTGCTTCGGCCGTTTCAGGCCCGCAATTTCATTGAGTCGATTTCGGAGTGTGGGCGTTCGCTTGGTCGTAAGATTGAGAGGAAAGTCCGGACACCGTAGGGCAGGATTCCCTGTGAAAGCAGGGGCGCGCTGGGGTAACCTTGCGTGACGGACAGTGTCACAGAAAATAAACCGCCTGGAACCCGCTTAGCGGGAGAAGGGTAAGGGTGAAATGGGGAGGTAAGAGCTCACCGCTCCTGAGGTAACGAGGGAGGCAGGATAAACCCAATCCGGTGCAAGGCAAAATAGGGGATCGGGCGGCCCGTCCAATGATTCCGGGTATGTCGCACCCCGCCTCGGCGGGGATGTCGCTCCGGCGGCATAGATAAATGAACGCACAGCCCAGCGCTTCGGCGCCGGGCGGACAAAATCCGGCTTACAGCACTTCGGAATCGACACAATTTCCTGTTTTTTCCGCCTTGACAGGCTGGATAGAACGGCGCACTTTCCCGCCTCTTAACTTTTTATAGCTATGGCCAATACAAAATCCGCACTCAAATACATTCGTAAGACCGAGACCCGCACGCTGCGTAATCGTCAAATCAAGAGCCGTCTCAAGACGCTGGCCAAGAAGGTCACTGCTGCCGCTACTGCGGGGGACAAGGACTTGCTGGCTACGGCGACGCGCAGCTACATCTCGACTTTGGACAAAGCCGGCAAAAACGGGCTGGTGCACGCCAACAAGATCGCCCGCCATAAGGCACGCTGCGCTCAATTACTGGCGGCGTAGGCTGGCTGCATAGGCTGGCTGTTTAGTTGCCTAGACATTTTTCCTCCCAATGATGCCCTCGGTTGCGCTTGTCGTGCCGGGGGTATTTTGTTTTGAGTCTTCCAGTGAGCGCAAAAGCAAATAAGAAAAACGCCCTCGGATTCCCGCCTCCCCTGCTGGGAGAGCGGCCCTTGAGGATGCCTATCCTGGCCGAACAGGCGGATTGGATCGCGCTGGAAAAGCCTGCCGGTGTGGGCATGCGGGCTTATCCCTGGGATGCCGAGCCCGACATGGACGCGGCCCTCAACACTCAGCTGCAGGCCGGGAAACCGGAGCTACTCCGCTGCGGCGCGGAGCTTTTCGCATCGGTTTATTACCTGGACCCGGTGATTTCCGGGGTGGCTGTATTTGCTAAAAACCGGTTGGCGCTGGCTGATATGCGCAATCGCTTCGGCTCGGGCGAATGCCGCTTTCGCTTCCAATGCATCACAGCGGCGTCAGCGCCGGGCTTGCAGGCCGCTGAGATCCATGCCGATGCGCCACTGTTGCCGCACAATGTGAAGCCGAAGATGATCCCCTCGACGGCGAAAGGAAAAAAGGCGATGACTGGATTTAAGCGTATCGCCGAGTCGAGCAAGGGTTGGGTATTGTGGGAGGCCACGGTCGATTTTTTCCGTCCACACCAGGTGCGTGCGCATGCCGCCGTTTTGGAGATCCCGATTCTTGGCGACGCGCTCTACGGGGGGCCGGAGGCACCCTCGCAGCGCGACCTGCACCCGAAGAAGCAGCGGGCGGGCGTGC
>REBV01000088.1 GCA_007692545.1 Puniceicoccaceae bacterium | reverse complement strand
GATGGGTGTGTGGACCGAACAGGCACCTGAAGTCGCGGCGCAGTTTGCACAGCATGGCTTTCAAACCGAAAACGAATTATTGCGGCAGCAGTTGGTTCGCGTGGTGGCGGGCACATGGGCAAAAGAGGATCCTATTGCGGCCCTGAGATGGGTCGATGGTTTTGGCAGTGATTCTATGAGCAAAGCGGCCATGGGAAACCTGCTCTTTGAATGGTCGCGAAACGATTTGGATGCGGCGACTACGTATGTTTCGCAGCTGGAAACGCCTGAAAAGCGTTCGGAGCATTACAGTCGGCTGGTTCTTGCTGTCGTTTATGATGATCCGGCGAAAGCGATTACATGGGTCGATTCGCTGGTTGCCGAAGACCGTTCGGATGCAATGTATACCAACCTCTATGCTGCATGGCTGAATCGTGATTCGGTAGCCGCATCGCAATGGGTTGACCAACTGCCCAAGGGCCACGAGCGAGATCTTGCTGCCACACAGATTGTCAATGCGGTCAATAACAAATCTCCCAAAGAGGCCTTGCCATGGGCTCTGCAAATTGAAGATGAGCAGATGCGTGACCGTGCACTTGGTTCCGTCATCCGAGGGGCGAGTCGTTTGGATTTGAATGTGCTGCGCGAAAGTATCGATGCAGTGTCGGATGAGAGTCAGAGAGAACGTTACAGGAGGCGATACTTTGGCGATTGAACGCTTCTGTATTAGCACTCGAACGCGTGCAAGCGTGCCCCGAAACCTTATATATCCTCGAAAAGCTTTTGCCAGATAATCTCTGAATCCAACTTAGGTTCTGCTTTAATGACTTTGATGCCTTGGTTGAACAAGTATGCAGCAAAGGCCTGATCTTCCTGGCTGAGCATGGCTACCGGTACATCGAGGACTTGGTTATCGGGGTGGCGGCGTATATTGAGGTGCGATTCAGTCGTTTCCAGTAGCTCTCCCTGCAAAGTGCGCCGCTGGGTGTCGGTGAGGGTGAGGGTGCTTTCCTCTGCCCGCAGAGCGAAACGTGCGAGTTCGGCGGAAGCTGCTTCAGCGGGAACTGGTGTCTCCATCGTTGTTTCCAGCTCGGTTTTCGCTTCAGTCATTGCTTCGGTTTTCGCTTCGCTTATTGCTGTTTCACGGGTTTGCGGATCTGCCGTCTGAACTTTGTGGATATCTGAAAGTGCGGCTGCATGACCGCTCTTTTTGCCGACAGTATAACCTGCCATAAAGCACAGGCCGGCGACTGATATAAGTATTAAGAGGCTAAATAAACGCATAAGAAGAGATTATATGGGCTAATTTTTGATGTAAACTCAAAGATGTAAATTTGTATTATAGATTGCATTGCGGCTAAGCCTTATTGCATGCTTTGATTAAATATGGCTGATACTGAAGTGATTCCCCAAATAGTAACCCGTGGTCTGGTCAAGGAATACGGCAAGCGCCGTGTCGTTGACAAAGTGGACATCCATGTGAATGCGGGGGAAATTGTGGGTTTGCTCGGGCCGAATGGCGCGGGCAAGACGACGACATTTTACATGGTCGTCGGCCTGGTGCCAGCGACGGCGGGGCAGGTCTTTCTGAATGAGGAGGATCTGACCAAGCTCCCGATGCATCGTCGCGCGCGCTGCGGAATCGGCTACCTCCCGCAAGAGGCCTCAGTCTTTCGTAAGATGACAGTGGAGCAGAACATTCGCGCCATTGCCGAGACCATGCCGTGGAGCAAGGCTCAAAGGCAAACCAGCATCGATCAGCACCTGGAAGAATTGGGGCTGACGCATCTGGCTAAGCAGAAAGCATACACCCTCAGCGGCGGCGAACGGCGGCGGCTGGAGATTTCGCGTGCCTTGGTGACCAAGCCTAAGTTTCTATTGATGGATGAGCCGTTTAGCGGGGTGGACCCGATCAGTGTGAGTGAAGTGCAGAAAATTATCGTACAACTCAAAGAGCGCGGAATCGGTGTCCTGATTACCGACCATAATGTGCGCGAGACACTGGCTATCGTGGACCGTGCCTATTTGTTGCACGAGGGTGCTATTCTGAGCGAGGGAACCAGCGATTTTCTGATCAACGACCCCAAGAGCCGTGAGTTCTATCTCGGCCAGGACTTTAATATGTAATTGGAGAATGATCCCATGCCAGTGATTCAACGAAATACCACCAAGTTTGTCGAAGCGGTCTCAGTAAGAGACTTTTTCGAGTCATTCGAAGAGCCGCTCAAAATGGAAATCGTTGCTGGTAAACCGGGTCTCGATAACATGATTCGCGAGCGTAGTCTAAACCGGCCCGCACTGGCGATGGTCGGCTTCTTCAAGGCTTTTGCAGCCAAGCGCATTCAACTTTTAGGGGCGGGGGAGATGGCTTACTTGCGGGAGAAAAGTCCCCAAGAACAGACGGCTATCATGACGGAGATTTTAAAGCGTAAGGTGCCTTGCCTGATTATCCCAAGAAATCTCGCGCCGACCAAGCAACTCTGCAACCTGGCCGACCAATACAAGACTCCGCTGATTCGCTCGCCCCTGACATCAAAAACCTTTACCACCGAGGCCACGCTACTGCTTGAAGATAAGTTTGCCCCGCGCACGCATTTGCATGGCACTTTGCTGGATATTCAGGGTATTGGCACTTTGATCTGTGGTGAAAGTGGCGTGGGGAAAAGTGAGTGCGCACTGGCTCTGATTGAGCGGGGCCACAGCCTCGTAGCCGATGACTTGACCTATATTAAACGGGTCAGCGAACGGGAGCTGCTCGGCTCATCTTCTGAACTCAGCCGAGGCTACATGGAATGCCGTGGGCTGGGCATCATCAATGTCGCCGATCTATTCGGTGTTCGCTCGGTACGGGTGGAGAAACGCATCGATCTGATCATTAATTTTATCAGCTGGTCGCAGGGGATGCATGAAGAGCGCACCGGTCTGGAGGAACAATATATGGAAATCCTCGGCTTGAAGGTGCCCTTGATGGAGATTCCAGTGCGTCCGGGGCGGGATATGGCGCGTTTGACAGAGGTCGCCGCAATGGTTCAAGCCCTGATGAAGATCGGGCACGATTCAGCCGCTGAATTCAATGAACGCTTGATTGCACATATGTCGAAATAGGACCGAGAAAAAAATTCTTGTGCCAAACCCTCGCATGTCGGGATTTTAGATTTTCTTTGAAGCGTTTGGGACACCAGGTGGGATTGCAGAAGCACCACTTTTTCAGCACTTAACAGAACAGTCACCAGGATGTAACCTGAGCTCAAAAAAAATCAAAAAAGTTATCGAGAGGTCAGTGTGAATAACTTGTGCAGAACTTGGCCTTGCCAATAGAATTCTACTGACGATTCTCTACTGCAGCACCAGTCAGTAAACCCATTTTAAAGCTTAACTTTCAACAACTTGCAAAATCCAAAGATCAAAAAGTGTATTTAAAAAATTCCCTAAGTAGCCGATTAGCAACAGGAAAGAAAATTAGCTCCAGAATTAAACTGGGCTGGCGACGTTAAATTTCCTAAACCCGGCCAATCACCCGAAAAAAACATCACTTTTGTAACAGTCCCGTGAAGCAAATTGTGAACAATTCCTCTCAAGACCCTATTTTTACCGCTCTATGTCGACTACCACCAACGCCAGTTCTCTCTGGCAAAGCATCATTTCAGAACTGAAAAACCTATTTCCTGCCGACGTTTATGAAATGTGGTTCAGTGAGTTGGTTTGTACCTTGGAAACAGACTCAAAAATTGAGCTGGAGGCGAGCAGTGAATTCAATGCCATTTGGATCGAAAATAATTTTTTAGACATCATTGCGCAGCAGGCCCGCAGTTTTGCCGGCGCTGCGGTCGAGGTATCGATTGGAGCGACGGCACCCGAGGCACCGGAGGCCATGGGTTCTGCATCTGATACTTCCGGCCCACCGGTGGATAGCCGTGGGCTGAAGGGAGCCAAAGAAAATCATCGCCTGTCGGCTGCCCGATCAGAGGACTCGCGGGCGGATCGCTCGGCCAGTGCTTCGGCCCCCATGCGTCGCACACTGATCAATCCTGGCAATACCTTTGATAATTTCGTGGTCGGTTCGGGCTGTCAACTCGCCCACGCCGCATCCATTGCGGTGGCCAACGCCCCCGGTCGCGCCTACAACCCGCTTTTTGTCTTCGGTGAGACCGGGCTGGGCAAGACTCACTTGATGCATGCAGTGGCCCACCAGATGCTGATCAATAATCCGAATGCCCGCATTGCCTATGTGTCTACCGAGAAGTTTACCAATGAGTTCATCCATGCGATTCGCGAGAACAAATTAACCAAGTTCCGCCAGTATTACCGCAATGTGGATGCCTTATTGGTGGATGACATCCACTTTCTTTCCGGCAAGGAAAGTACCCAGGAGGAGTTTTTTCATACCTTCAACGATCTCTTCGAGTCGGGGCGGCAGATATTTCTGGCGAGTGATCGTCCCGCCAACGAAATCGAGCGTTTGGAAAACCGCCTGATTTCCCGCTTTCAGTGGGGTTTGGTGACGGATATCCAGGCTCCGGACTACGAGACCCGGATGGCGATCCTGCGCAATAAAGCCTCGGCTATGAAGATTGATCTCGATGATGAAATCATGGACTTTCTGGCTGAGCGGGTCTCGCGCAACGTGCGCCGGATGGAGGGGGCATTGACGCGGATCGCCGGTTATAACAACCTGATTGATCGTAAGCTCGACCTGAATGCGGTCGAGCGTCTGCTCGGCGATCTGCTACATGAAGAGGCCTTGAGCAAGGTCACCGTCGAGCAAATCCAGAAGAAGGTCTCGGACTACTATAAGATCCGCTATAGCGAATTGATCGGCCGTCGCCGGACCAGTGCGATTGTCTTTCCGCGGCAAGTCGCCATGTATATCAGCCGGACACTGACCGGAGATCCCCTCAAGTCCATCGGCGATGCCTTCGGCGGGCGTGATCACGGCACTGTCATCCACGCCTGCAAGCAGGTGGAAAATATGATGGAGCAAGACGCCAGCGTGAAGCGCGGCGTGGACTACCTAATCAAGCAGCTCTCGCAAAATCAGAGTTAGGCGTAAACCATCCGCGCGCATTGGTCACAAAAGCTGGGTTGCCCGGCCACGAGGGCAGCACTCGACACCTCGTTACATACCCGCAGGTGACAGCCGGTGCACTTGTGGGCCTCAATCCGAGCCACATAAGGTGCCCGTCTAGCGATTTTTCGGACCCGGTCGTAATGCCCCAGGAATTGTTCGTCGGCTGCCTGGCGCGCCGTTTCCAGTGCGCTCCGGGCCTGGTCAATTGAGGCCTTTAAGTTTATTTCGCGCTCGGCGAGTCGCTCAATCTGCTTCTTTTGTTCGACCATGCGGACCTCGATGGCGGCTTTTTCGGCTTCGAAGGTCTCGCGGGATTCGTCGATCGCCAGCATGAGTTCGATCTCGCGCTCCTCCAGTTGGCTAATGTCGGCCTCGCTTTGCTCGATCTGGTGGGTGAGGGCCCGATATTCATCGTTCTTTTTGACCTCGAGCTGCTGATTGCGGAAGCGGTTGATGGCGTTTTCTTTGGCCTTCACCTCGGTGTCCAGCTCGTGCCGCTCGACTTCTTTTTGCTGAAGCTCCAGACGGGCTGCTTCTATATTCGCTTGTTCGGCTGTGATCTGCGCTTCAAGCGCGGCGCGCTCCTGGGGTATGCGGGCGAGTTCTTGCTCGATTTTTTGCAGCGCGACATCGCGATCCTGAACAATAAGAAGTTTTTCGATTTGCGGGTCTGGCATAGTTGAGTTATCTCCTATACAACTCAAGGCAGGCAGACTGCCAGAGCAACACAAAAGCGAATATGACGGACACTTCACTACAAGATCAAATTGACGAGGCGACCCTCGACTTCACCCTGGGTGATAGCGAGCAGGCCCTGAGCAAACTATCCGCCCTAGCGGAGGCCCACCCAGCGGCCTTTGGCGTCTGGCATGCCCTGACCGAGGTCCATTTTTCCGAGGGCGACTATGATGCGGCGCTGGCGGCGGGAGAGCGGGCCCTTGCCTTGTGCCCGGATGATATACATATTAATATCAGTCTCTCCCGGGTCTGGGTCGAGCGGGGGGATAAGGAAAAAGCAGAGCACTACGGTGCGCAGGCCCGCATGCTGGGTTGGAAGAATGAACTGAAGTCGCCCCCCGAAAAGGATGTTCTTTAGTCTTCGTCAGAGACATTGACAGCTCTGGGTTTACAGCCCTAAATCGCGCCCACATGGAAGACATTACCTACACTTTAGAATTCGAGAAGCCGCTGCGCGAACTGGAGAAGCAACTGATCACCCTGTATCAAGTTTCCCAGGAGTCGAAGGTCGATGTTGATAGCGAGATCAAGATGATCGAGGCTAAGATCGAAAAGACCAAGCAAGCGATCTACTCTGATCTTAGCCCATGGCAGCGCGTGCAGCTATCGCGTCACCCCAAGCGGCCCTATTCATTGGATTATATTGGGCTGATTTTTACAGATTTCGAAGAGCTGCACGGTGACCGCCGCTTCCGGGAGGATGCTGCCATCGTGGGTGGCCCGGCCTTTCTCGACGGTCAGCCCGTCATGGTGCTGGGCCAGCAAAAAGGGCGCAACACACGGGACAATTTGAAGCGTAACTTCGGTTGCCCTCATCCGGAGGGCTATCGTAAAGCACTCCGCCTGATGGAAATGGCCGAGAAGTTTGGTATGCCGGTGGTGACTTTGGTCGACACCCCGGGCGCTTATCCCGGTATCGGTGCCGAAGAGCGCCACGTGGCCGAGGCCATCGCGGTCAACATACGTGAAATGAGCGCCCTGCAGGTGCCGATCGTATCGATCGTCATCGGCGAGGGCGGCAGCGGGGGTGCGCTGGGGATTGCCGTGGCGGACGAAGTGATGATTTTGGAAAACGGCTATTATTCAGTCATCTCGCCGGAAGGCTGCGCGGCCATCCTCTGGAAGGATCGTGCGGCCGCGCCCCAGGCGGCCGATGCCCTGAAGTTCAGCCCGCAACACCTCCGGAAACTCGGAGTGGTCGACCGGATCATTAGCGAGCCCATCGGCGGGGCACACCGCGATTTCGATCTGGCCGCTAAAAATTTGAAAGAGGCGATTGTTGACTCGCTGACGAAGCTGAAACAGAAGACGTCCGAGCAATTATTGGAAGACCGCTATAAAAAATTCCGCAATCTCGGAGTTTTTGCCGATACAGAGGCATAGCCGACCGAAATGAAGGCCCTTTATGATCATTGACAGCATCACAAAGAGGCACTCTACCAAAAACAAACGGGGCACTCCAAGCCGGAGTGCCCCGTTCGGCCATGATCCCATCCATCCTTAAACGGCGTCGAGGCTGGGACAACAGGGCCAAACGTAAACGTAGAATCTAAATATTAAAATTGAAAATATTGAAAGGGACTTCTGAAAAACGGCTGTTGAGTCGCCTCCAGAGGTCAAAAGGCGGCATTCAGAAGTCCCCAATAGTCAATTTCAAAAGTATTTATTTCTAGCGATTACCTGTGAGTGGGCAGGCCAGTGCGTTCAGGCGCAGCGTTTGACGATTCCCACAGTAATGGTTCAAACCAAATATTTTTAAGAGAAACTATTGACACGGGACCGCAGCAATTCCTTTATACCCGATTTCCAATTGGTTTACGGGCTGATTTGGATATTCTTCTACATTTCATTCTTTTCATTGCCCTGTAGCTCAGCGGTAGAGCAGGTGACTGTTAATCACTTGGTCGCTGGTTCGATCCCAGCCGGGGCAGCCATTCTTGAAAAAAGTCGAACTGACGTTCGAAGTGGTTAACTCCACTAGATAAGCCCCTGATTTTCAGGGGCTTATTTTATTTGTAGCCAGTTAACCACTTTGTCGTTGGTTCGCATTTCTGTGTTTTTCAGCCGCGTTTTTAGGCGAACTGTCTCAATAATGGGGAAAAGTGGTTAACCGGATTCAGAGAACTACGGACCCCTTATTAAACGGAGGTTCAACGCGCTAGTTCATCAGCAGATCGGCAAAGGAATGTCCGAATTGCTGCAGAGATGGCTGCAATCTCCAAAACCTTGAGCGCTTTGGCCATCATTGGGAAGGAGCTGCAACTCACACTTTTTCTTATCATGATGCCGTGTTTGGCGGGCAGTTCTTCCAGGAAGCTTTGATAGCAGGTGATTGAGCATCTTCCAAAACAGCGCCTCCATCATGTCGGCATTACGCGTCTTGTTCGCATGGGAGAGACCGTTGCGGCTCGGTGCGGTCGCCTCTCGTATCGCCGAGAGCTTCGCCCCGTGGTGCCGCAGTGCATCGCACAGGTCATTTAAACCGATGCAGTGTGTAAGCTGGCAGTAAAGCAGACAGACCACATGACTCCACGGCGAAAACGTCCGGCTCTTTTTATCCACTTTATACTCGGTGGCCAACTTGCGAAACATCCCTATCGGGATGAGCTTGCAAAGCTGATTAAAGACCACAGAACTGTGCTTGGTTGGTTTTGGTTGTTTTTTCATACTGGCTTCCTTGGTCGGAAGCCGCCCAAAGCCAACCACTTTTTAACTTTTTAGCTCATCCCCATGGGATGGCTGTGAATTTTTTGCTGATGGCCTCCTTTGCTGCGGTTTCATCGATGTGAAGTTGGAGCGGTAATCTAGTAGGCTGTAACACATGTTTCCCCGGGTCCTATTGAATCTTGGAAAGTGGCGTGCTCGCTTGCGAGCGCCTGCAGCGTTGTTGGCCTACGGAGCATCCAGTTCACTGTGGCAACGCAGGCGTCCGCGAGCGGACACGCCACGTGAACGGTGAAATATTTACATGTTAGAGACAGCCCGACTACTGTAAAAACCGAAGAATTTAATGTTACAGCCTACTAGCAACGAGGAATGTGATCCCAAATAACATCGACTTCCCGAAACAACGCGACCTATCCTGTCGCACTATTCTGTAATACTCATACGTCATGCCCAAGTCTTCCAATCACCTTGCTCTGGCCCGTCAGTGGGAAATGCTCAAATCGATTCCAAGTCGTGCGCCCGGGATCACGGCGTCGGACTTGGTGGATCGCCTGGCGGAGGCGGGCTTCCCGGTTAGCAAGCGTACGGTTGAACGTGATTTAGTTGACCTCTCGCTGCAGTTTGGAATTGGGTGCAATGAGGCGCCCAAGCCGTACGGCTGGTATTGGCTGCCGGGGAAAGCGCACGACTTCAGCAGTGTGGAATTGACCGATGCCATCAGCCTAAATCTGGCAGAGCATACTTTGCGGCGCATGTTGCCGGCGCAATTCTTGCGTGGTCTGGAGCCGCGCTTTGCTTTGGCGAAAAAGAAATTGTCAGCGCTGGAGGCGCATCCCATGGTGCGCTTGCGCGACAAGCTGCGCTATGTGCCGACTAGTCTGGAACAGCGGCCACCGAGTATTCAAAGTAAGCTTTTCGAGGCCATCCAGCAGGCATTGGTCGAAGAGCGGCAGATCGATGTCCGCTATGCGCCCTTTCAGGGAAAAGCTAAAGACCTTCGCCTCCACCCCTTAAGCCTCGTGTTGCGCGGCCAGGTGCCTTACCTGCTGGCCACCACTTTTGACTACGAGCAGGTCTTGCTCTATGCCGTGCACCGTTTCGAGTCGGTTACCGTCACCACTCAGGCTATCCGTGTGCCGGACGGCTATTCCGTCGATGCGGAGTTAGCCGCCGGGCGGATGCAATTCGGGGGCGGAAAACGGGTGCAGCTCAAAGCCCGGCTCAGTGATGAACTGGCGACTCATGTCGCCGAGTGTCCGCTCAGCGAGGACCAGCAGGTTTCCTATAAAAAGGCGCACTGGGAACTGTCCGCCACGGTCCGCGATTCCTGGGAACTGCACTTCTGGATACTTTCGCAGGGCGCGGGCATTGAGGTGCTGCGTCCGGTCGCGCTGCGCCGAATGGTGATGGATCGACTCGCCGAGGCGCTCGGGAACTACAACAAACAAAATAGCAAATAAACCACGACCATGCACAATCAAGGCATTCTCACATCCCTCCGCAAGTACCGGACTCGCGACACCAGTGATCCATTGGAGAATTTTGTCACGGAAGCCTTCGCCTGGCTTCTGAAAAACGATCCCGCATGGTCGCTCTACTTTCTCCAGTCGCTGGATTGTTCTCACGCCAGTGACCCGGCGGTTCTGCAGGACGCACAGTGGAGTACGCAAAACAACTGGGGCGGGAAATTTCCCGACATGGTTTGTGAGCTTGCGGATCCGGGCTTCGCTTATGTCTTCGAGCACAAGGTCTGGAGCCACTTGCATGCGGACCAACTGAACAACTATCGTGACTATGCGGCCAAGCAATATGGTCCTGCCGGCTTTCGAGTGATATTGATTACGGCGCATCGTGGCCAGCATGCGCAGAATCCGGACGAAGCTCTGTGCTGGGAGGGCGTGTATTTGTTTATCCAGAAATATCTGAGCGACGGGCGGCCGGACACAGCCTCCCGGGCCCACTATCTGATGGAAGACTTCCTCGAACTTCTGGATGAGCTCGGTCTCGGGCCTATTGGGGCCTTCAAGCGTGAGGAGGTCATCGGATATTCGACTTCGTTTCGCAGTCGGATGAATCATCTCTGGGAACGAGTCGCCGTTCAGTTGCAATCTGTTGCTTCAAATGAGGAAGATATGGGGAGCGTTTTTTCGGCTGCCGGGCAGTCCGATGATTTCCG
>REBV01000228.1 GCA_007692545.1 Puniceicoccaceae bacterium | reverse complement strand
GGCCGCCTTTGCCGCGAGCGGGGGGTCCTTTCTTACGTCGATGCCACCGCCTCACTCGTCGGTAATCCACTCCCGGTCGACGCGTGGCAAATCGATGTCTGCACCGTCGGCCTGCAAAAATGTCTCGGTGGCCCCTCCGGCTCGGGTCCGATCACCATCAGCGATCCCGTGGCTGCGCTGATCAAGGAGCGCTGGCATGTTGAGAAGGGCATCGAGCCACCCGGCTTTGTCCCCGGTAAGCGCTCGCGCATTCCGTCGAATTATTTCGATCTGGCCATGGTGATGGCCTACTGGAGCCCCCAGCGGCTCAACCACCACACCGAGGCCACCAGCATGCTCTACTGTGCCCGCGAGTGTGCCCGCTGTGTGCTGGAGGAGGGCCTGCAAAATACCCTGGATCGTCACGCCCTCGCCAGCCGCGCCATGGTGGCCGGCCTGCAAGCGCTCGGGATGGAGCTCTTTGGTGATCTCTCGCATAAAATGACCAATGTGACCGGGATTTATATCCCCGAGGGCGTCGACGGCGAAGCCATCCGCCGCGACATGTTGCACGACTTCGGCATTGAGATCGGCACCTCCTTCGGCCCCCTCCACGGCAAGATCTGGCGCATCGGTGCCATGGGCTACAACGCCCGCAAGGATACCATCCTCCGCACCCTGACTGCCCTCGCTTCCGTCCTGCGCCTGCACGGCCTGCGCCTGCCCGAGGACGATGCCGCCCACGCCGCCCTGGCGGTTTATCGCGAGGCGGAAAAGGCTGCCTCTTAGCGTGGCGTGTTCGCTTGCGGACGCCCTAACGTCAGTCTCAGGGACTGGAGCCTGTCGACGTAGTGAAACGAAGATGGTGAAACAAACGGCAAACGTGCATAGCCACGCATCTTAACTATCCCTAGAGTGGGTCGACCCTTAATCCTGAAATCAATCAAGGTTACCTAAGTTTATCATTTTCTTGTAAACCATGGTAACTTCGATAAGGTTCGCCATATCATGAATCCCATTTCCAATCCTTACGCCCCTGGCGACGGCGGCCCTCGATGCCTCTTTCTTTCGCGTGCGTTATGATCGCATGACGCCCCTTGAAAAGAAATACCTGCGGGCAATGGCTGAACTTGGCGGAGGCCCTCATCGTTCGGGCGACATTGCTGACGTCATGCAGCGCGAGGTGCGCTCGCTGGCCCCCACACGGGCGAAGCTCATTAGCAAAGGCATGATTTGGAGCCCCAGCCACGGCGACACCGCCTTCACCGTTCCGCTTTTCGACGCGTTTATGAAGCGGGCAATCCCAGACTTGAATGTTTAGTCCATCCCGCCATTTCAGCCCGGCGTGCAGAAGGGCTCACGCGCCACGCTCCGGAAGAAGCGACTTTTGGGGAAGGATTTTACCACGGAGGGGCAGCCCAAAGCTACCCGCCGTTTCATTGCCAAGTCATTAACAAGTTCCATTGCCCATCGGAATCGAGGTATTGGAGGACAATTTTTTTTCGCGAACAGCAGGATGATGGTGAAGAAGACCCGCCACGGGCTGGCACCCAGCGTGCGGGCAGCCGCACGTCGGCCATCGGTGCCAGGCGGGCGGCGACGGTCTCCCAGAGGCCGAGCGACTCCAGAGTCTGCTTCTCGTAAAGGCCTGCTGGGACATGAGATGGGTCACCCATAGCGAGGCGGCCATCGGCTCCGAGCAGATCCAGTAGATCGAGTTCGGCATTGATTTCAAGACTGTCGAGCGGGCTGGTGGCCGGGGCGATCAGCACGATCCGTTTGCCTAATAGATCGCGGCGGCTTCCGTCGATCAGGTGTCCGCCGGCTTCCAGATAGTCCATCCGCTTTTGGGTTGGCGGAAACGAAGATATCCGCCGGTGCCTCTGCCTCGATTTGCTTGGCGAGGCTCGAAGAGCCCGCAAAGGAGGCTGTGATGCGCACATCGGCCACCGTTTCGTAGAGTGCGGCCAACTCCTGTATCGCGTTAGTGGTGGATGCTGCCGCGAAGATAGTTAGCTCGGAGGAAGGTGCGGATTTCTGGGCCGCTTCGTCGCCGGGTTTCGCTGGCTGGCAGGTGATGATAGCAAGCGTCGCCAGTAGGGAGATGAATACCGGCCAAAAGTGTAAGAGTTGATTTTGTACAACGACATGGAAATGAAACCCGACATCACCCTCATTCGCCGACGTGGTCCGCAGCGAGTTGATGGCGCAACTGATCGCCCTGTTTTACAACTGCTGGCGCATCACCACACCATTGGTACCGGAAAAACCCGGGCCTCTCCGGCTTTGCTACGGCAATTTTAGTTTTCTCGCAAGTTAGGCATTTCTAAGAAAGAGGTCTTGGGGTCGGCTGGTCATGCGCTGTAACTCATCGATTGAAAGTGAACCTTCCTGTAATTTCCGCCAGGCGTTCTCACGCAGTGGTCGCCAGCCTTGTTCACTGGCGAGGCGGCGCAGGCGCTGGAGGGTGAGCCCGGGTTGGATGGCGTCGACGATGTTATCATTGAGGAAGAAGAATTCGTAAATCGCCTCTCTCCCGCGATAACCGAGCTGGGCGCATTCCAGGCAACCGACACCGAGCTGGGCCCGAATCTCGGAATCATGAATATCGAGAGCGGCCGACATTTCAGCCCGAATATTAGGATCGACGATCGGGTCATCAGTCAGGCAGCCACGGCAGTTGCGCCGGACCAGTCGCTGCGCAATGCTGCAAATCAGTGAAGAGGCTACGAGGAAGGGTTCGATCCCCATTTCGACCAGGCGAATGACCGCACTGATGCTGTCGTTGGTGTGGAGCGTAGAAAGGACGAGGTGTCCGGTTTGGGATGAACGAACGGAAATTTCGGCCGTTTCGAGATCGCGGATTTCACCAATCAAGACAACATCGGGGTCATGGCGGAGAATGGAGCGTAAGCCGCTGGAAAACGTCAGGCCGATCTCGGGTCGCACTTGTATCTGCGAGATGCCGTCCATTTGATATTCGACGGGATCTTCGACGGTGATGATTTTGCGCCCTTCATCGCGCGAATGCTGTAGGGCAGCGTAGAGGGTGGTGGTCTTACCACTGCCGGTAGGCCCGGTCAGCAGTATCATGCCCTGGCTGAGGCGCATCATCTGTTCGAGTGTCTGTTGTTCCTGCTCTGGCATGCCGAGTCGGTCAAAAGCGAGCACCAAATCGTTGCGGCTGAGTACACGCAGGCAAATCGCTTCTCCCAGGCGGGTGGGCAGAATGGAAACGCGTAGGTCGTATTGCCGATTGCCTTGGCGCATAGCGATGCGACCATCGTGCGGCAGGCGGCGTTCGGCTATATTCAAGCCCGCCATGATTTTGAGGCGGGAGACGATGGAGTTATACAGCTGCTGTAAGCCGGCGGGGACCGGGATCTCCCGCAATAGGCCGTCGATACGGTAGCGCAGGCGGACGTGGCTTTCATAAGGTTCGATGTGTACGTCGGTGGCATCCAGGCGCAGGGCTTCGGAGACGATTTGGGTGACAAGCTTAGAGATGGAAGCTTCTTCCTCGGGCAATTCGTCGCCCGCCTGCGTGGTGATGGGGGCATCAAAAGTGAGCGTCTCATCGGATAGGGAAGATAGGCCGCGGTCATCGCGCAGTTGTTGTACCGTATCGGCGCCGAGGCCGTAATAGCGGGAGATGCCCGCGTGAATGCTCGAGGGCGTCATTAGCGTCACCTTAAGGCGCTGTGTGAGAGCAAGGCGCAGATTGGCTAGGTCGGAGGCCGTGGGCGGCTCTGAAAATGCCAGCGTGAGCATGCCGCCGTTCTGTTCGACCGGGAGTGTACGGAAGCGCAGGGCGACTTTAAGCGGGACTTGCTGTGTCAGTTCGGGGGAAATTTGAACACTGTCCAACTCCAGGAAAGGGAGGGAGTGGACGGCTGCCAGCGCCCGGTAAATATCGGTTTCAGAGGCGAAATTGAGGTCGATGATGGCACGGTGCAGTTGAATGCGCTGGCGGGCCGAGCGACGGTTGGCCAGGTCCAGCTGACGGGGCGTGAGGATCGCCTCTCGGAGAAGGTTTTGGCCGAGGCTGTCATCGGGTTTTTGCACACGGGAAGTCATTGCTACAACTATGGGGTGCCTCGCAGCGGGACTTCCAGTTTTTTTTCTTGATTAAATCCGACGGTCAGAGCCTTTCCGGATTCAGAGCCGAGACTGATTTGGTCGGAACGGACCTCTTGAACAGTCCAGCCTGGTGCGACCCGATCACCATGGCTGAAGGCGAGCGTCTGGCCCCCTACGCTGAGGTAGGCACGCGCATCCCCACCGCTGGTGGTGTAGAGTCCACGATAGATGACAGGGACTTTGCGGGTGCTGGGCGGTGGTGGCTGTTCCGGTTCTTCGGTAGCGGTGGCTTCCGGCGGCGCCTCCTCGGCGGGTGGAGTGGGACTACGGTTAAAGAGATTAACCGTCGTGAATCCCTGGGTATCTATGCTTCGAAGCTCGGACTCGTCTGGGTTGAGCAGGGCAAGACTGCGTTCGTCGAACCAGTTTTCAATGACAATGGATGGGGAGTGGGCAGGCATAACCGTACCCGCACCATGATTGCGGGAGGATTCAAGGAAAACTGCAACGAGTATGAGCAGACCGATGAAAATGCCGGAGATGCTGACTGCAATGGATTTGAAAAGCGAGTCCATTAGTTGTTGGGGTTAGGAACAGTGGCAAATCCGGACAGGTGTATCCTGAGCGTGATCAGGTCCAGGCTAGGTTCGTTGGCCGCTGTGTTTTCCGGGCCATGAAGTTCGAGGCGACTAATAAAAAATGCGCTTTGGGCGTCGGCTTTTGCAGTCGATTCGGGGAGTATGGTGTTTAGGAAGTTGGCGATCGTGAGGCTTGCCGCGCGGACTTCGACGTCATAACCGATCTCCAGCAGATCATCTGCGTTCGCTTCAAATCGAAAACGTTTTTCGGGGAGGGCCTCGATCCTGTCTATACGGACACCCGCACCGCTTTGCAGCAGATGACGCACGCTATGGTTGAAAAATTCGAGGTAGAGCCAAGTGTGAGCCGACGCATCCACGTAGGATGAATAGGCGGGCAGTTTGAGGGCGAAATCAGAGGGAAGTTGAGCGTCGGCTTCATCCGCCAGCCGATTTAGATCACGAAAGATGGTGAAGCGCCGCTGCTCGAACTCAAGCACTCGGAACGGACTGCGCAACAGCTCGTGCAGGTTTGGGTGCAAAGTGGTCTGGCGTTCGATGCGTTCAACCAGCTCGGTCATGGCTTCGAGTTTGTGTTGAGCGAGGCGGATGGAGTCTCCCGGGGCGGCCAGACTGCCCAGCTCCAAGCTGGTCAGCTGTTCGCGCTCTGCCTTGAGTGAATCCGCCAGTGATCCGACGCGCGAGGCAGCCGGTCGGTAGCCGAACAAATAGAGTGTGAGGCAGACGACGATCAGTATTAACAGCCCCGTGCGGGCCAGTCGTCGAGGAGGGCGGGCACGGAGCGCTTGGGGCGGCGGCCATTTGTCTGATTCGGACTCAGTCATTCAGGTCTCCATCTGCTCGGTTCGTTCGGGTTGCATTTGGGGGCGGGCTATCGGCACTGCGCTGCGCAGCCCTATGGTCTGAGTGCTGGCTTAGTGTGAGCTGTAATGCGTAAGTTCCATCTACTGGAATATCAGTTCGGTGATCTGCCTGCGGTCGCTCAATCAGCCGGTCGACGTTGGCGAAGAAATCCTCTTCACGCAGGCGCATCACGATGGCACCCAAGGTATCGAGTCGGGTGGCGGGATCGCCCGCGATCGCCAGATCAGCCACAAAGGCATGTAGGCCCATTGGCTCTCTTGTTTCCGTTCCGTCGTTCACCGCAGGTCTGCGTGGTCCGTTTTTGCTACGTGTGAAACCGGCTTCGGCCCCGTTTTGGTCGTTGGAATGAAAGTTGCGGCGGTCCGCGAAACGAACCAGCGAAAATTCGAATTCCTGGTTCACATTCTGGAGCAGCCTCAAGGTTTTAACTGCTTCGATGGATCCAATCTGACGATCCACGATTGGCGCAATCCGTTCGGCCAGACGGTCTCGCTGGCGCAGCAGGCGGGTGGCGGCCTCCCCTTCTTTAAATGCGGCCCGGTTGTGCAAATGTTCCTTTTGTAGTGAGTGTGCCAGCGAACGGCGTTCGAGAATACCGCCGAGCAGAACGAGGACGAGGATGGCAAAAGTAACGGTTAATGCTAGCTGTGAAAGTGTGAGGTGCCGTCGACGCTGGGCCATGCGTGCCAGTGGGCGGGGGAGAATAGACGCCTGGTAAGTGCTCTGTCCCGAGGCCAGCAGGACGGCGCCGGTGAGCGGATGGGTCAGGGCCTTCGACGGGGCGAGAGAGCCGCATGGGAAGGGCTGGAAGCGCGCCGCCTCCGCAGCATCTTCGTTTAATAAATCGAAGAGCCCAGGTACCGTGGAAAAGCCCCCACACAGATAAACCGGGGCATCGGGATCCAAGGCCGTCGTGGGTGATTCCTCGGCCCACTCGTTTAACTGGCTGACGCAATCTTTCCGCCAATTTACGACGGCCTGCCGTAGAGTTGGCCCGAGGACTGGGTCCTGGGACAGATTTTCTCCCAGTAGACGTTTTTCAAAACCCTCAAAATCGGTTGATGCGGAGTATTCCAGTAGCGCTTGCGTGAGTGATTCACCGCCGGAGGGAAAGCTGGTTAGGTGAGTGGGTTGACCGTTCTGTAGCAAGGCCACTGTGGTTTGGGTAGCGCCGAAATCAACGATGCAGGCATTTTCGACTTCCGGGCAAGCAGCGCGAAAGCTTGCCAGTATCGCATTGCCCACTGTGGTGACAGCCTCGACCCGCAAACCATGAGCCAGGATTGGCCCCAGATGCTGGCTGAGGACTTCTTCGCGGGCGACAGATACCCAAAAGGGCGCACGGTAGGGGCCGAAAGGCCGGAGCGGGGCACCGTCATACACAAAATGCCCTTCGGAGAGTCCGGTGATGGCGCGAATGGACTGCTCAATCTGTGCGGTCTGTGTGCTGGCATTGATATCGTCCAGATCGATCACTTGCGAAATGGCTGCTGACTGGGGCAGTACCAGGCAGACGGAGACTGGTTCGACTTCACCAACTAGGCGGGCGAGGCTGGCAGCGATTTCATCAGGCGATAGCAGCCCTTCGTTCTGAATATCAATCGTCCGAACACCGGACGTCTTCACTTCACCTCGGTGGGCGGTCAGGTAGCCGCATTTGACAAACCGGGTGCCAATATCCACAGCGAGCCAATGTTGTTTGAACTTGGGTCGCAAACTTTGGAAACCGGCAAATGGTTGACGCTTTTTGGTCATCAGCAAAAAAATACCCCGCCTAGGGAGCCAGTCGGATGAATTCGCCCGAATCTGATAGTAGCGTGGCGGTCACGAAAATGAGGAGATAGCGGGGCTGATCAAACTCGGTACGCTTGCGAAAAGCGGCACCCACGACTGGCAAGTTGCCGAGTAGGGGGACTGATTCTACAAAGGTGCTACGTTCGCGCTCCATCACGCCGCCCATGACGACCGTCTCGCCGGAACGCACGATTACGCGGGTGGCGAGTTCCTGATCGCGTGATTCGGGTAGCCGAATATCAAAGGAGCTGACCAACTGCCCGGTTTCGTTGCGGTCCCGGATTTCGGCAAAGCTGACCAATTCGACGTCGCGGGTGACTTTGGGTGCGAGTGCCAGCATAATACTTTTTCCGTCGCCGCCAATACTGGCCAGAACATTGAGCGATACGCCGGAGACAATGCTGGTGGGCTTGCCTTTGGGCACCAGGGTGGAACTGGAACTCCGCTCAAGAATGGTCTGGGAGACAGTATATTCTTCATAGTAATATTGAGTTTTACCATCGGTAATCGTGGCCGGTCGATTGTTCACCACGGTCAGACGGGGAGCACTCAACACCTCACTCTCGCCGCTTTGTTCCAATGCGGTGAGTGTGGCCGAAAGATTTTCGCGGGAAAAGACATTGGTAAAGGTTTCCTGTAGACCGAGACCCACCTCGGTGCCGAAACCGGTAAAATCAGTGGGCGTGCGGCGGTCGATCTCATCGCGTCCGGTTTCCCAAGTGGTGCCGAGCTGAAGAAAGGCGGCTTCGGTCACCGTAATGAAGCGTGCCTCGATCAAAACCTGCTGGATGGGACGATCAAATTCCTCGATGATGCGCTCCAATGTCCGCAGGTCTTCGCGCGTTCCGCGCGCCACAATTACATTGCGCTCAAAATCGATCATGTAATTGGAGCCGGGAAAGAATTGACTGATGGCCATTTCGATCGACGGCTGGGTGGCGGTGCCGTCACGCACAAACTGTTCCATTTTCTCGGTTTGAGTTTCTGTGCGTACTTTATCTTTGGTTTGCACGACGCGGGTGACTTCGGCGGCCCCAAACTGGGCGGGGGCCATGAACCCCTGGCGCAGGCGGTAAAAACGGGTCTCTTCGCGTCGCTTGGTCGTGTCCTTCGAGTCAACGATCCAGATGACATCGTCGCCTATTTGGAAGGAGACGTCCATGTTGCGGGCCACATATTCGAGGAACTCGCCCAGCTTGGTGTCACGCATATTGACACTGAGGCTCTGTTTGAATGCAGGTAAATTCCGGTCGGCAATGAAGTTGAGGCCTTCCGCTTCACCTAAAGTGAAGATAATATTTTCGAGGGAAACATTATCCAGCTGAAGTGAGATGCGCTGCTCGAGCAGTGCGTCCATCCGGCCCGAGGCTTGCTGGTGACTGATCATCGGCCCTTGTCGGGTAATCGTTTGGTTGAAAGACTCTGGGATCGAGGATTGCATTTTAAAATCCTCGAATGCTGACCGGGTGCTGCTGCCCAGTGACAGGCGTTTCTTTTTGGGGTCCATCAGGACACTCTGGACGGTTGGATTGAAGCGTTGATCAACGGGTGCAGCGCGCTTGATTTCATTTTCGAGTGTGATTTCACGCTGGTTTTCGTACTCGGATAGGACCCAATTATACACGCGCTGGACGGATGCATCTTCGGGTGCCAGCGCGAATAGCGCCGAGGCATGAACACGGGCGTCTTCCCATTCGCCAGTCCGGGCAAAGGCGAGAATTTTACGGATATTCTCGTCGTGAGGCCCCGTATTGGCAGCCGGGGGAGGGGTTAGGACGGGCTCTGAAGCCAGCAGTTCGGTGTTTTGGCAGGCGACGGAAAAAAGCGCCAGAGTGGCTCCGAAGACGGCTAGTAAAATCTGAACTGGAAAAAAGGATGCGGATCGATGGAATTTCATGGGCAGCGATACTTAGTGGACAGGGAGCTTTTGGAATGGGAAGCGTGTTGAGTCGAAGAACACTACAGAATAGAGATATCCATACCATCAGAGAAGGTCAAGTGTCCGGCGTCAAGTGTGTCTGGTCGGGGTGTAATAATAAGTGCGACCTAGCCGACAGGACAAGAAACGAAAACACCGGAAAGGATGGTTTGCCAACAGACCAAGCAGCACTTGTTTTTTTAATTATGAGCATCATAGAAACCATCGTCGAAGATCCCCCTTCTCTGCTTTCAACTTTCGCAATCAAATCCGTGGAAAATTCAAGCTGTATTCAAGGCTGGACGAAGCCACAAAGCTTTCCTAGTCTTTGCGTTAAATCCTGATAAATCCGATGAAGCATAAAATTTATCCATTCCTAGCCTCCATCCTCTTTCTGTTCAATGCTCTGGGCGCCGCCGCAGGCGAGCCTGTGATTCCGACCGAGGTTTCGGAGCCACCTTACTCGGTGGGTGATCTGGTGATGGAGCAAGGTTATTATATTGATCGTGGCGAAGGGGAGACGCGTATCAATCTGCGCTTTTTTGAGAATAGGCTTCGGCTCTATTGGATCGATGAAAACGGGCTGATCGCGGAGCCGGAGTCATCCGAAGCCACCGTCCGGTTTCTCGGTACTATAGGGACGCAGCAGCGCTATAATCTGTTGGTGTCGCTACCTGAGGGGGCTGGCCTGGGGGCGCCGGGACTTGTGCCACCGCCGCATATTTTCAATCTGATTTTGCATATCCCTGCCAGTGGCGAAAGGGGCGAGCTCACCCATAATATACGCTACATTGCAGCCTTGAATGAGCCGGTGGATCCGACCCAGGGGGAATAAGGCGATTTCTGACTATGGAGTTCAAAGCAATTGTTAAGGCTTGGCTGCTGATCGCGCTGGGCGTGTTGATCGCGTCGCACATCTTTGCGGGGATTCGTTACTCCGGCGGCGGTGCCTTGTTTGTCGCGGTGCTTCTGCTGAGTCTGTGCAATGTTTTCCTCAAGCCTTTGCTGATGCTGTTTGCGCTGCCCTTTATCATTTTGACCTTTGGCTTGGGCATCTGGTTGATCAATGCGCTGCTCTTTCTGCTGGTCGGTAATTTGGTCGACGGATTTGTGGTGGACAGTTTTGGCTATGCGCTGGCGGGTGCCTTGGTGGTGAGTTTGACTGGGGCCGCCGCCAATGCGCTCTTCGGCAATTCCCGGGTCAATGTGCGGGTGCAAGGAACCGGGCCTGGGAGCGGGCAAGCAGGCCCTGCTGGCTCGTCTAATCGGCCTGGGCCGAAAAAGCGGCCGCTCAAAGATGACGATGATGTGATCGATATTTGATCGGGATACGGGATACGGGATACGGGATACGGGACGAAGTCCGGCGAAGCTCGGAGAGCGAAGACGGATGCGG
>REBV01000163.1 GCA_007692545.1 Puniceicoccaceae bacterium | reverse complement strand
TCTTACTTTTATCACATTGCCACAACAGTCCCTCTCACTAATCTGAGATTTAACAATGAGGCAATTCGGGATGCAAGCTTTTTGCCTCTTCTTGTTGTCTTTCATCTGCCTCATAATCGGGCATCACTCAGAGGCTTACTTCATAAAACGGTTGAATACCGATCACTATTTTCTAGACAATTTCTCAATTAAACTAAATTTTCCATCATTATGGCACATATCGAAGACAACCCGCTCCCCCTCGCCCCCGATACCGGGCACCAGGACAGTGAAACCGCCAAATACCACACCTTCGTCAACCTGGCCCTGGTCCTCGCAGCCATCACCGGGATCGAATTGGTGTTGGTCTACATGCCCTTCCACCCGATCTTTATTTTCACGGTGCTGCTGGTGCTCTCGCTGTTTAAGTTCATTGCCGTCATCGCCTGGTTCATGCACCTGATCTATGATAAATTGATCCTGACGCTCGCCTTTGGCACCGGCATGATCATCGCCACCGGCACCTTTCTGGCGCTCGGCTTTCTCATGTCCCGCAGCCACGTGGACCTGGAAGCCATCACGCAGTTTTAGAAATAAACGGAGTGCGGGTGCTGCGCCACAGTGGCGTGTCCGCTCTTGACCGGCGTAGCTCGTAGAGCGAAGAGGGTTGCGGACGCCGGTTTCCGAGTCAGCCGTATACCCGATTAAGGACAAAGTCGCAGGCGCTCGCAAGCGAGCACGCCACGGATCACCAGCGAGCACGCCACAAAGTTTGCTCAAATTGGACTGGATCGTTTCCCTTAATACGCTACCGTCCATAATCCCATGCAGCTACACTGGCATACTGAACCGCTTTTACTGATCACCCTTTTGGGGGTGGGTTGGCTCTATGCGCTGGCGGTAGGGCCGTTTCGGGCAAGTATCAGCGACGGGGCCCGCTTCCCGCTGAGGCAGTGCATTCTCTTCTACCTGGGTTTGACTATGACCTACCTCGCCGTGGGCTCACCGCTGGATCAGATTGGCGAACAGTTTCTCTTTTTCGCACACATGATACAGCACATGCTGCTGATCTACTGCTGCGCCCCACTCTTTATTTTTGGGACGCCCTCCTGGCTGATCGACTGGCTGCTCAAGCCCGCGAGCGTAACGAAAGTTATGCGGGTCCTAACCCATCCAGCCTGTGCAGGCCTGCTCTTTACCTTCGTCTATACGGTCTGGCACGTGCCCGTCCTTTACGAAGCCGCATTACACGATAAGCGCATTCACGTGCTCGAGCACTGGACTATGTTTGGACTGGCTCTGCTGATGCTGTGGCCTTCGCTGACCAACTCCACGCGTATCCCACGGCGAAGTCATGGAGTTCGCATGCTGACCGTTTTTCTGTTGATGGTCGGGCAACTGCCGGTTTTCGCCTTTCTTTGCTTCTCCGGAGAGCCGCTCTACCCGACCTACGAATGGGCACCGCGCATCATCGAACTCGATCCACTCAACGATCAGGTCCTCGGCGGGATTATCATGAAAGTGGTCAATATGGGCTTTTCCCTGACGCTATTGGGGACTATTTTCTATCAATGGGCGAAAAAGGATGCGGCGGATGATCCCGTCCCCATGGCCCCTCGGGTCGATGGTCTGGCCTACTCGCCGGAGACCTAATTCAACACTTTTTGACTGCATGCCCTGGGAAATCTTATTTGTATTCGGCCTCCTGATCTTTGCGATCATCAGCTTCATCTGGGAGCGCATTTCGGCTGACCTCACCGCGATGACGGTCTTCGGTGTGCTACTCTTTGTCAGTATGCTCACAAACAGTGAGCTGCTGCCCACGCTGGAGCGAACCTTGGGGGTCTTTGGCAATTCAGCGCCATTGACTATCGCGGGCATGTTTATCGTGAGTGCCGCACTCGAGCGCACTGGCGCGATTGAGCTGATAACCGGCTACCTACGGAAACTGGTGCGCTTGCGCTACCGTGGCTTTCTCTTTGTTATGATCCTTGGTGTGGCTGCAGTTTCGGCCTTCGTCAATAATACCCCGGTGGTCATCGTATTGATGCCTGTCATCCTCTCGCTCTCGCGTGAACTAGGCGTGGCTTCCTCCAAGCTACTCATCCCACTCTCCTACGCATCCATCTTCGGGGGTACCTGCACCCTGCTCGGCACGAGCACCAATCTCCTGGCCAGCGGCATCCTGGTTGATTCGGGACACGCTCCCATCGGCATGTTCGAATTGGCCTCGGTCGGCTTACCCATCCTGACCGTCGGCACGGTTTACCTGGTGGTCTTCGGGAATAAATTACTGCCGCACCGTGAGACGCTGACCTCGATCCTGACTGACGAAGAACGTAAAGAATTCATCACCGAAGCCTTTATCCGCTCGGGATCCGACTGGCACGGGCGCACCGCGAAAGAAAGCGATCTGCTCAAGGGCCGGGGTATCCGCCTGCTTGAAATCGTCCGGCATGGCATCGCGGTCCCGGGCGACCCCAAAGAACAAAAGCTCCGATTCGGCGACCGCCTCGTGCTGGCTTGCCGACCTTCCGGGGTGGCTGAAGCGCACTCCATGAAGGGCATCACCATGCAGAGCGAACTGGCTGAAGGCCTGGAAACCATCGCCACCGACGAAGGTGCGCTGGTTGAAGGTGTGGTCTCACCCCACGCCTCGGTCAGCGGCATGACCCTCGGCGAAATCAATTTCCGCCAGCGCTTCCGGATGGTCGTGGTGGCCGTCCACCGCAAGGGCACCAACCAGCGCGAGCGGCTCTCCAGCCTGCGACTTCAACCGGGGGATACCCTCCTAATGATGGGCTCGACCGAAGCCATTGACTCCCTCGCCAACAGTGACGATATCATCATCCTCGACCGCCCCCGCGTGCCGGCCCGTAGCCTCCGCATGAAAATGCCGATCGCGATCGGCGTCTCTGCTGGCATCGTCACCATGGCCACGCTCAATCTCGTACCGATAGTCGCAGCCGTTATACTCGGGGTGGCCGTCATCCTGCTGACTGGTTGCCTCAAGACCAAAGAGGCCTATTCCTCGGTCGAATGGAGCATCCTGGTCATTATTTTCGGCATGTTGGCGCTCGGCCAAGCTATGGACTCGACCGGTGCCAGCCTCATCATTGCAGGCAAGATGACCGGCTTTGTCGCGACCTTCGCCCCGGAACACCTGCAGGCTGTTATTATGCTGGCGCTGATCTACCTCTTGACATCCGTCTTTACCGAGTTCCTCTCCAATAATGCGGCCGTCGCACTGATGGTGCCCATTGCTCTCGGCATTGCCGCCACCCTCGGTGTCGACCCCCGCCCCTTCGTTGTGGCCAGTTGCATCGCCGCCTCCGCCAGCTTCGCCACCCCGATCGGCTACCAGACCAACACCTACGTCTATGGCGTCGGGGGCTACCGCTTTTTCGACTTCACCAAAGTCGGACTCCCGCTGAATTTGATCTGCTTTGCCGTGACCGTAACCGTCGTGCCACGGGTCTGGGATTTCTAGCCGATCCGGACAGGCTGGACTGATTCTTTAACTGTGGGTTGGTTATTACATCACGCTCAATAGCGGTAATGATCCGACTTATAGGGGCCACCGGGCTTGACGCCGATATAGGCGGCCTGCTTTCCGCTGAGTTTGGTCAGCTTACAGCCGATTTTATCCAGGTGTAGGCGGGCCACTTCTTCATCGATGTGCTTGGGCAGGATATACACGCCGGGGCTGTATTTTTCGAGCTGCTTCCAGAGTTCGATCTGGGCCAGGGCCTGATTGGTGAAACTGTTCGACATGACGAAAGACGGGTGCCCGGTGGCACAGCCGAGATTCACCAGACGGCCCTTGGCCAGCAAATAAACGCTGTGCCCGTCGGGGAAGGTGTATTTATCCACGGCACCTTCATTGTCCGGCTTAATCGATTCGACGTCGACTCCGGGCATATCATTGAGCGCATCGACTCCGATTTCATTGTCGAAGTGTCCGATATTACAAACGATCGCCTGGTCTTTCATCTTGGCCATATGATCGGCGGTGATGATACCATAGTTGCCAGTCGTAGTGACATAGATATCACCCCAGCCAAGCGTGTCTTCGACGGTCAAGACACGATGGCCTTCCATCGCGGCCTGGAGCGCACAGATCGGGTCCACTTCAGTCACGACGACCTGCGCACCCATGCCTTTGAGTGCGGCGGCGCAGCCCTTACCGACGTCGCCATAGCCGCAGACGACCCCCACTTTACCGGAGATCATGACATCGGTCGCGCGCTTGATACCATCGATCAAGGACTCACGGCAACCGTACAAATTATCAAACTTAGATTTAGTCACCGAGTCATTCACATTGATCGCCGGCACCAGCAGTTTGCCGGCATTGTGCATCTCATAAAGACGGTGCACGCCGGTCGTTGTCTCCTCGGAAACACCCTTCCAGTCTTTGACCACCTTGTGCCAGTGATCCGGTTTCTCGGCATTGATTTTTTTGAGCAGGCGCTTGATCACCTCTTCCTCCAGGCTGCCGGAGTCGGAATCGACCCAGTCGCTGCCATTCTCCAGTTCGTAGCCCTTGTGAATCAGGAGAGTGGCATCGCCTCCGTCATCGACGATCAACTGCGGCCCCGAACCGTCCGGCCAGGTCAAGGCCTGCTCGGTGCACCACCAGTATTCCTCCAATGTCTCACCCTTCCAGGCGAAGACCGGCACCCCAAGATTCTTCGCCACATAGGCGGCGGCATGATCCTGGGTCGAGAAAATGTTGCAGGAGCACCAGCGCACATCCGCCCCCAAGGCGCGCAGCGTCTCGATCAGAACGGCCGTCTGAATCGTCATGTGGAGCGAGCCCATAATACGCACCCCCTTGAGCGGTTGCTCAGCGGCATATTTCTCACGCGTGGCCATCAGGCCCGGCATTTCAAATTGCGCGATTTCAACTTCCTTGCGACCAAAGTCCGCAAGATTAATATCCTTCACCTTATAATCAGTGCCGGTCTTGGTTAGTGTGTCTGTGCTCATAATTTCTGAAGTTCGGTTTGAAAAAAAAATTTTGCCCGCTAAGGGCGCGAAGAGACGCGAAGATTATTTAGTGTTGGCAATGCGTTGCCATTCGAGCTTTCCATACGAGCCGAAGTTAACGAGTAACCCTAGATTATAGCCTGTCGCTGAAAGGTAATTGAGAACTTGTGACCGGTGCTCGTCTGTCAATTTACTAACTGCTTTTATTTCTAATACAATTTGATCGAAAACAAAGAAGTCGGGTTTGTAGCGTTGCTTGAGCTCCCGGCCACGGTATTCTAATTTCAGAGGTGCTTGTGACACGAACGGCACGCCTTCCATCTCAAAATCGATTTCCAAACACTCTTGGTAGACTGGCTCTAAGAAACCGTTCCCCTTATCTGAGTGCACACGCATACAAGCCCCAATTATCTGGTAGCATTCCTCTTTAAAAATTAAATCCATGTTCTCATCCATCATCCAATCCTTCGCGTTTTATTCGGGTATCTTCGCGGGCAAGAAATACAGCGCATCAGAGTGCTGTTTTAAGTCAGCAGTGCTTTCAATTGTTCGGCTTTATGCGTCGATTCCCAGGGCAAGCCCTCTTTGGCAAAGTGTCCATAGTGGGTGGACTCCCGGTAGATCGGACGCAGCAGATCCAGCTGGCTGACAATATCGGCCGGTTTGAAGCTGAATACCTCCTGGGCCACCTCAGCGATCCGGGCATCATCCACCTGGCCCGTGCCGAAAGTTTCCACGTGAATACTGGTCGGATACGGGTGCCCGATGGCGTAAGCCACTTCGAGTTCGCAAGCCTCAGCCAAGCCGGCGGCGACGATGTTTTTCGCCACCCAACGCGTGAAGTAAGCGGCCGAGCGGTCGACCTTCGAAGGGTCTTTACCAGAGAAAGCACCGCCGCCGTGACGGGCCCAACCGCCGTAGGTGTCGACGATGATCTTCCGACCGGTCAAACCGGCATCGCCCTGCGGCCCGCCGATGACAAACTTGCCCGTGGGGTTGATCAGGAACTCAGTCCCATCGGTGAGCAGGTGCGCGGGCAGAATCTTACGGATCACTTCTTCGATGCAAAACTCCTTGATCTCCTTGTGGCTGATGTCATGCGCGTGCTGGGTGGAAATCACGACATTCTTGATCGATTTGATGGTCGAGCCCGCATACTCCACCGCGACTTGGCTCTTCACATCCGGACGCAGCCATTTGACACCGACATCCTTGCGCTGGCGGGCCATCTCGCGCAGCAGATTATGGGCAAACATCACCGGCGCTGGCATGAGTTCCGGGGTCTGCGTGCAGGCATAGCCAAACATGATTCCCTGATCGCCGGCACCCTGCTCGGCCGTGTCCTTGCCCTCGGCTTGCGCCGCGTCGACACCCTGGGCGATGTCAGAAGACTGCGCAGTCAGAATATTGGAGATAAATACTTTATCCGCATGGAAAACGTCGTCATCATTGACATAACCGATGTCGCGGATCGCCTGGCGGACGATGGCTTCATAGTTCAGCTCTGCATCCGTCGTGATCTCACCAGCCAGGAAGACACAGTTACTTTTAACCAGGGTCTCACAGGCAACCCGGCTCGCAGGGTCCTGCTCCAAGCAGGCATCCAGCACGCTATCGGAGATATAATCGGCAACTTTATCGGGGTGGCCTTCGCCCACCGATTCGGAGGAAAAGATGAAGTGTTTACTCATAGGAGCCATAAACAAGCCCCTCTCTGAAATAATTGCAAGGCTTACATCAACATATCAGGATAAAGTGATATGTTTTCATATTAAACCTCTGAGCCATGTTCACCCACGGTCCAATTATGCAGCGCTTTTTCATCATCCAGATCCTCTGAATCCTTAGACGCGGCCCAATCAAGTAGATCCTGCACGCAGTGGTTCGCCTCTAATGTATGCTGCAAAGGGGCATCGCCGTGCAGTTCGTATTGGTTTTGCCGCCCGACTTTCTGTCGGGTCAGGTAGCCGGCGGCCTCCAAATCGGCCACAATGAGTTGCACCGCGCGTTCCGTGACACCCAGCGCCAGGGCCACTTTACGCAGCGGGTCACGTGGGTGGGCCTGCAAATAGAGCAGCACGTGAGCGTGATTGGTTAACAGTTTGCAAGGTGATGCTTGACGCTCCATGGACTGACTTTGCGTCTTTGGGGTAGGCAGGTAAAGCACGAACTCAATTTCGTAGTATGTCCGCTCAAAAAAAATTTCGCTTTTGCAGAAACACCGCTTGACATGGTTCGGCTGAATTCTACTGTCCGTGCTTTCCCAACTTTTTGGGGTAGTAGCTCAGTTGGTTAGAGCGCCTGCCTGTCACGCAGGAGGCCGCGGGTTCAAGTCCCGTCTATCCCGCCATTTAAGCCCGTTGATTTTTCGAAGTCGACGGGCTTTTTTGTGGGATCGGTGCCTGTGACCGGACGGGACTTAAACCCGCTGCGGGTGGTACGGTTCGCTTCCTTCTACGCTTTTCAAGCTATGCAGGACAGGTCGCGCCCGTTTATCACATCGTCTACCGCCGTCACGCTGACGATGTGGAGCTGTGATGCTAAAAATGATTGGGTTCCCGCTTCAGGAAGCGACCGTGCCCGAGCTGGCCGGTGAATTTTCCGTTTTCAGCGGCGCTTTGTCCGCGGACGAGCACACGGGCGGGGCGTCCTTTGATGCTTTGCCCCTCGTAGGCGCTGTAATCGATATTCATGTGGTGCGTGCGGGCAGAAATCCGGCCGCGGTATTTCGGGTCCCAGATCACGATGTCGGCATCCGCGCCGACGCTGATCGTTCCCTTCTGCGGGAAGAGGCCGAATATTTTGGCCGTTTCCGTGCTGGCGCACTCGACGAAGCGATGGATATCCAGCTTGCCAGTGCAGACGCCCCTGGTCCACAACATCGTCATCCGATCTTCCAGCGAGGGAATGCCATTGGGGATCTTGGTGAAGTCATCACGCCCCATGTCTTTTTGTCCTTTGAAGTCGAAGGGGGCATGGTCCGTCGCCAGCGTGTTGATGAGGCCCTGCTGAAGTGCGTTCCAAAGATAATCCTGATTGGATCGGTCGCGTAGTGGCGGAGACATGACGAATTTGGCCCCCTGAAAACGTGGCTTCTCGGCATCGGTCTTATCATGGGTCAAATACTGAATGAGCGTCTCAATCCAGATCTGAACCCCCTGCTCGCGGGCTTGCAGGGCGACTTCAACCGATTCCCGGCAACTGGTGTGGACCGTATAAATATGGGTACCATGGACCGCCGCAAAGGTGGCCAGGTGGTGGACGCCCTCTGCTTCGACCATCGGGGGGCGACTATGGTAGTGCCACTTGGGTCCGGTCTTACCCTCGCTCAACAGTTTTTGCTGCAGCTGGGCAATCAGGTCCGCATTTTCACAATGCGCGGTCACGATCACCCCCAGCTCTTTAGCCAGCTGCATGGTTTTATAGAGGCCTTCATCATCCAAACCGAGGGCACCTTTGTAAGCGAGAAACACTTTAAAACTGGAAATGCCATCGGCTACGATCTGGCGCAGGTCGGATTCTGCCTGAGCGTCAAAGCGCGGCACGCCCATGTGAAAAGAGAAGTCGCACGCGCTGAGGCCTTCCGCCTTGCTTTTCCAAAGTTTGTAGGCGTCGAGCAGGGACTCGTCCGGACCGGGGCAGCACATCTCAATCAGCGTCGTCGTCCCGCCGACCACGGCCGCCTTGCTGGCCGAGTCATAGGTATCCTTGGTGCAGGTGCCCATGAAGGGCAGGTGAATATGAACATGCGGATCAATGAAGCCGGGGAACACATAGTGCCCCCGTGCATTGATCACTTCGCAGTCTTTCGGCACGCTCAGGTCCCGACCGATCTGGGTGATGACGCCGTCCTCCACCAGGATGTCAGCCTGCTGGCGACTGTCCGCGTTGACGATTTCTCCGTTTTTTATAAACTGTGTGCTGTGCATAATGATTTAATCTTTGTGCCAGATGTCGCCTTCGCCGTAGCTGAACCAGCGCGAAGTCGTCACTTTGTGGCGGGTGTAGAAGAGGACGCCCTCGCGCCCCTGGAGGTGTAGATCGCCGAAAAAGGAATAGTCCCAACCGGAAAAAGGGAAGTAAGCCAGCGGTGCAGGCACGCCCACGTTGATGCCGACCATGCCGGCTTTGATACGGTGCTTAAACTCCCGGGCTGCACTGCCGGACTGCGTGTAGATACAGGCACCATTGCCAAATGGGGTATGGTTGGCGAGTTCAATGGCGGCTTCCAAATCATCAAAGCGCATCAGATTCAGGACCGGCCCAAAGACTTCCTCGCGGGCGATCTCCATCCTGGACTCAACCCGATCCACAATCGATGGCCCGAGATAGAATCCGTTCGGCTCTTCCGGGACGACGACGCCTCGCCCATCAATCAGGAGATCGGCACCCTCTTTCACACCACCTTCCAAAAGTCGACTCACCCGGTCGCGGTGGGCGGGGCTGATCACGGCACCCATCGTGCCACCGGTGCCCCGGTCGGTCGGGCCGACTTGAATCCTGGAGACAATGTCGCTCAAGGGCTTAATCAAACGGTCAGCTGCTTTACCAATCAAAACCGCAGTGGAACCGGCCATACATCGCTGCCCGGCGCAACCAAAGGCCGCATCGTTGAGCCCGCCCGCAGTATTGGCCATATCGGCATCGGGCAGGACAAAGACATAATTCTTAGCCCCGCCGGCGGCCTGCACGCGCTTGCCGTGCTGAATACCCTTCTCATAAACGTATTTGGCGACCGGTGACGAACCGACAAAAGAGATGGCTCGGACCAGTGGATGCACGAGTAAGGCGTCGACACACTCGCGGCCGCCATGGATAATATTCAGCACACCCGGCGGGAGTCCGGCCTGCTGCAGTAGCTCGATCAGACGAATGGCCGTGAGCGGCACTTTCTCGCTGGGTTTAAATATAAAGGTATTTCCCGTCGCAATGGCCATCGGGTACATCCACATCGGAGCGAGCGCCGGGAAATTATAAGGGCAAATACCGACACAGACGCCGAGCGGTTGTTTGACCATTTCGCAATCGATGCCCCGGGCGACATTCTCCAGTATCTCACCCTTCATCAGCTCCGGAATACTACAGGCATACTCGACCACTTCGATACCCCGGCGGATGTCACCGCGGGCTTCGGCCAGATTTTTCCCATGCTCGCGGGTGATGATTGCGGCAATCGCTTCGAAATTATCTTCGAGTAACATCTTGTAGCGAAACAATACACGGATGCGCTCAACCGGCGGTGTTTCCGACCAGTCGGCGAAGGCCTCGTGGGCATTACGCACGCTTGCATCCACCAATTCAGCCCCGCACATGGGGGTCTCGGCGATTTTTTGGCCCGTGGATGGGTTATAAACCGGGGTCGTTTCAGTGGTCTCTGGAATCATCCATTCACCACCGGTAAAGTTCGGCACGGGGAGGAGTGTATCAATTGGCATAAGTGGTGGGTGTGGTTGTGGTATGATTAGTGGTGCGCGGGGATCGGTTCGATACTGCCGGCAGCGAGGCCATCCTGATAATTTTTCCAGGACATCGGCGCTTTTCCGCTTTCAACATCAACCATGCTGATGCAATCCTCAACCGGGCAGACAATTGAGCAGAGATTGCAGCCCACGCATTCGACTTCTTTAATTTCCGGAATCGGTTTGCCCGGCAGACGCCCCGGGCCGAGACCGCGGGCGCCGGGTTCGGTCAGAGCAATGGCCTGGTGAGCGCCGTCCTCACAGGCGACGTAGCAGAGATTACAACCAATACAGCTATCGTAATCGATTTCAGCGATACGCTTGTAGTTGAGGTTCAGGTTCTCCCAACGATCCACCGTCTTGACCGCCTTACCCTGCAAGTCGGCTATCGACTGCATGCCCTTGCTGTCCAGATAGCTGCTGAGGCCCTCAATCATATCTTCAACGATACGAAAGCCGTAGTGCATAATGGCGGTGCAGACTTGCACACTGCCGGAACCCAACGCGATAAACTCGGCCGCATCCCGCCAATTACTGATCCCGCCGATCCCTGATATCGGGATGTCAATCTCCGGGTCGGAAGCGCAGCTCTCCAACATGTTCAACGCGATAGGCTTGACGGCAGGTCCACAGTAGCCCCCGTGCGCGGATTTACCGTCGACATAGGGCTCTGGAATGAGCCGATCCAGATCGACTTGGGTGATGCTATTGATGGTATTGATCAATGAAATCGCATTGGCACCCGCCCGCATAGCCGCGCGGGCCGGCACGGTCACATCAGTGATATTCGGGGTTAATTTAACGATCACCGGAATCTGCGCCACCTCCATCACCCAGCCCACAATCGTTTCCATCACATCCGGGTTCTGGCCAACAGCCGAGCCCATGCCACGTTCACACATACCGTGCGGACAACCGAAATTAAGTTCAACCCCCGCCGCTCCGGCATCGACCGCACGCTGCATCATCTCATGCCAGTTCTCCCGGGTATCCGTCATCAGCGAAGCAATCACTGCGCGATCCGGCCAGGCTTCGGCACAAGCTTTGATCTCTCTAAAATTGGTCTCGATTGAGCGGTCGCTGATCAGCTCGATATTATTGAAGCCGGCCATCTGCACGCCTGCGATCGTATGAGCCGAATAGCGCGAGCTGACATTGACGATGGGATCGCCAATCGTTTTCCAGACGACCCCACCCCACCCGGCCTCAAAGGCGCGGTTGCACTGGTAAGCTGTGTTGGAAGGCGGTGCCGAGGCGACCCAAAATGGGTTGGGAGACTTGATGCCGGCGAAGTTGATGGAGAGATCAGCCATAATTATTTTCCTGTTTGGTTCGTGTGGTAGGCGGCTTCGAGTTCTCTCACCCGGACCGGTTGGTCAAAGCCCGAGCCGATGGGGCTTCCGATGACGCCCAAGCGGGAAGGCTGGATCGGCCCTTGCCTCGTTTCGCCGGTAAACGATAGATGTATGCCCCAAGCGGCCTTCTTGCCCTCAGCGACGGCGTTGACGACTTCCCGTCCGCCGTTGGCAGCGTCACCGCCCGCATAGACTTTTGGATGCGAGGTGCGGCCGTTCGTCGGATCAATTTGGATACGCCCACCGGAGTCGAGGATCAGATCCGGCAAGAGTTTTTGCAGCAGTGCGGTTTGCTTCATTTGCCCCGATGCCTTTAAGACCATATCGCACGGGAGCTCAAACTCAGAGCCTTCGATCCGGCTTAACTGACCCTGGCTGTCCACTTGTGTCCGGATCAGGCGGATGCCAGAGACGGCCCCGGCACTGGCCAGAATTTCAACCGGAGCCGCATTGAAAACAAATTCGCAGGCATCTTTTTTGGCCAGATCGTATTCAAAATCGTAAGCCGGCATACTGGCTTCGCTGCGGCGATAGACGATCGTCGCGGTCTCGGCTCCCAGGCGTTTGGCTTGCGTGACGGCATCGATGGCCGTATTGCCCGCACCGATGACAACCACGTGACGGCCAACCGGAACCTGATGCAGGGGATCGGTGTGAAATTGCTCGATAAACTGGAGCGCCTCTAATACTTCCGGCAAGTCCTCGCCCGGGATGTCTAGTGAGCGCGCCTGCCCCAGCCCCGGTCCCAGAAAGACCGCATCGTAGCTTTCGAGCAACTCGTCCATGGAAATATCTTTGCCGACTTCCACCCCACAGCGAAATTCCACGCCGAGATTCTGGATCATGCCGATTTCCTCCAGGCTGACTTGCGGGGTTAATTTATAATAAGCGATCCCGTAGGTGTTGAGTCCACCGGCCTGTGGCTTCTTCTCGAAAACAACCGCTTCGTGGCCCATCTGAACGAGCTCTGCCGCGCAGCCAAGGCTGGCCGGGCCACTCCCGATCAGAGCGACCCTTTGACCGCTCCTGGCAGGAGCCGGCTTAAGCACCTCGATTTTGTTATCAAATACATGGTCCGTGGCATGGCGCTGGAGTCGACCGATTTTGATCGGTTGCTCGTCGCGATCCATCAGCACACAAGCCCCCTCGCAGAGCTCCTTGGTCGGGCAAACACGGGCACAACTCCCGCCCAGGACGTTGGCTTCGAGAATCGTTCGAGCCGCACCGGTTAAATTGTCGCTGGAGATTTTCTTAATGAAAGCGGGGACGTCGATACCCGTCGGGCAGGCGGTGATACAGGGCGCGTCAAAACAAAACAGGCAACGGTTGGCTTCCACTCTCGCCTGCTGGGCGGTGTATGCGGGTTCCAGTTCTGCCATGTTGGCAGCGGCGGTATTCGGGTCGAGTCGTGGTTGCAGTGGCATAGTTTTGAGGGTTCGTCCCGTGGCGGGCTCAGCTTGCTTTGGTTTGTTCAAAGGCGCAGTCGAGCACCTCCAGTAGGAAATCGATGTCGGCCTCGTGGATGCACATGGGGGGCGTGATACGGAGAACATTGCCATCCAGGCCACCCTTGCCGATCAGCAGGCCGAGATCTTTCGTCGCTTCAAAGACCGCTGCGGTGCGGGCTTTGGCGGGCTCTTTACTTTCGCGATCCAGCACCAGCTCCATCGCGACCATCAGGCCCTTGCCGCGAACATCCCCGATGATACTGTATTTGTTCATCAGTTTGTGCAGGCCCTGCAATAAGCGCTCACCGAGGACCGCGCAGCGTGCCTGGAGTCCATCCCGCTCGATCACTTCGAGCACCGTTTTGCCGATGATACAGGATACCGGATTGCCCCCGAAGGTATTGAAGTGAATACGTTGCTGCAAGGTGGCCGCAATCTCCGGCGTGGTCACCACGGCTGCCAGCGGCGCACCATTGCCAATACTTTTCGCCATGGTCACGATGTCCGGAATCACGTCTTGCGTCTCAAAGCCCCAGAAGGCTTCGCCCGTGCGGCCGAAGCCAGCCTGTACTTCGTCCGCGATACAGACCCCACCCGCTTCGCGGATGATGCGGTAGGATTCTTTCAGATAGCCATCGGGAAAGACGACAACACCACCGACCCCTTGAATCGATTCTGCGAAAAAGCCGGCGACTTTCCCCGGCGTGCCAAAGCGTATGAGATCGGAGATCTCTGCGGCATATTTGACGCCTGCCTCGGGATCGTCTTTGCCCCAGGGGCCCCGGTAGGTATCGGCCTGCTTGGCATGGTGCACCCCGAAAGCGTGCGGGAAGTTAAACTTCCAAGTGCTGTGCGAGGTCAGGCCCATGGTCGATGCGACACCGCCGTGGTAGGAATTGCGCAGGGCGATGACATCGTAGTTGCCCGTGTAGAGTCGAGCCATCAGCAGGGCCAAGTCATTGGCCTCCGAACCAGAGTTTACGAAGTAGCAGACCTTCAAATCGCCCGGCAGCGTGCTGGCTAACTTCTCGGCATACTCGGCGATCACATTGTTCAGGTAAATCGTGGTGGTGTGGGAAATCTTGCCCATCTGTTCGCTGGCTGCCTTGACCACATCCGGCTGAGCGTGACCAACGCTTGTCGTGACGATCCCACCAAAAGCATCCAGATAGCGCTGCCCGTTTTGATCATACACGTATTGCATCGAACCCTCCACAATCATGATCGGATTCTGGTAGTAGAGAAAGAGTCCGGGATTTACGAATTCCTTCCGTAGGTGCAGGGTCGCCTCAAGGGAGGGACCTTCGTAGGGCTGCGGGTTGTGGTCGTAATCAGGTAGCTTGGGCGGTTTCATAGGAGGGTGTTTTTGAGGGCAGACACTTCGTGAGGATGTAGTAGAGACTACCTGCGAGGATGAACCCGGTAAACCAGGCGTAGTTATAGAGAATCCGTCAGCCAGTGGATGGTTTTTTCGACGAGTTTATCAAACGCGATGACTGACAGTTCGAGGTGCGCTTCTTTGGTATCTTCGATCTTATTATGGCTGATACCATGCAGGCTTTGCACAAACATCATGATGGTGGGTATGCCGACTCGTGCGGGCTCAGCGGCATCGTGCAGCGGGCCGGAGGGTAAACGGTGGGTTTTTCCGCAGGTTTCCGTGATCGCCTGATCGCAAAGCTCAATCAATTTTTCATGGAAAAGAATGGGCTCGATCTGCCAAAGCCGGGTCCAATCGACAGTAACATCGCCCGCCGCCGCAAAATCCGCACTGGCCTGCTTGGCCTCTGCCAGCATTTTAGCCAGCCCCGCAGCATCCAGGTGGCGTTGATCCAAAGTAATCTGGCACTGCTCAACCACACTCGTCACGATCCCAGGCTTAGTCACACAGGAACCGATGGTGCAAACACCCTCATGGCGCTCCGTGATCGCGTAGATTTCAGGGCTCATCCGGGCCGCCGCCAGGAGGGCATCTTTCCGGCGGTTCATTGGCGTGCTGCCGGAATGTGCTGCCTGGCCGTGAAACGTAATCGCATGCCGCTCCACCCCAAAGGTGCCCAGCACGGTGCCCAAAGGCAGATCCAGATCCAATAAGACCGGCCCCTGCTCGATATGCAGCTCCAAATAGGCTGAGGCATTTTTAAGCTCCACCCCCGAGTCCTTAACTTTTTCAAAATCAATGCCACAGTCCCGCAGCGCATCCACCAGCTTGATACCATCGGCGTCCGTCAGGCCACGGGCTTCATCCATATTCAAGGTGCCCGAGCAGGCCGATGATCCGAAAAGACTCTTCCCAAAGCGCGCACCTTCCTCATCGGCCCAGTCAACCAAGCGGATGGTGACCGGCGGCTGCGTGCCGTATTGCTCAATAATTCGGCGCAGCGAGGCCAGGGCTGTCAGGGTGTTGAGACAGCCATCGAGCCATCCACCATTCGGGACAGAATCAATATGCCCCCCCATCAACAATTCCTGCTCGGATTGACCTTTCAGCGTGGCCCAAAGATTTCCAGCCGCATCCGTGTGCACTTCAACCGGAAGCGCCTCCAACTTTTCGCGTAACCAAGTCCGGGCAATTGTCCATTTTTCAGTAAACGCGACACGCTGTGCACCGTGTTCATCCCCCGTTAAGGACCGAAGATCTTTTAACTCTTCGATTGTTTGTTTGGGGTTAACAAAAACGTTCATAAGCTACGGATCAGCAAAGATCACGCCAATATAAAACAAATAATCCGGAACTTTGTAAGTTCTCAAAATTTGCCCCGAATCTCACTCTACGCTTTTTGCATTCCGTGCAAACATGGTTGACCACCCTCAACTCTGTTCACAAATTTGAGGAATGATGCCTCCTACAGCTTCGCGGCATGTCAGCGTGTTCGCAGATACGGCACTCCGGATTTTCCTTTTTTTCGGCCTTTTGTTGACGGCAGCCTGCGGGCACTTTTCCGATACGGGCACAGCGGCTAATCTGGCACACGAGCGGCAGCGGCTTCAGCTCTAAATACCTGGCGGCAGACGACACGGCTGAGCCGGATGCCGACATGCAGGCTTTTCTGCTACGCTTTTCAAGCTATGCAGGACAGGTCGCGCCCGGTCTTGTCGCCACTACGTGGCTCGGAACAAGTCCCGTCTATCCCGCCATTTAAGCCCGTTGATTTTTCGAAGTCGACGGGCTTTTTTGTGGGACACTTCGGAGAGCGGGTGCAGTGCCACGGCGTAGCGCGGAGCGCGAAGACGGGTCCTCACCCGCTGGCAAGGGCAAAGGGCCGTCGCAAGCGACGACGCCACGACAAAATTCCTCCTCAATCCTCCGCCAGCCAGAGCAACTCGTAGGGCTCGAGTTCGAGGGTGTCGTGGGTTGAGACAATTCGATCACTGAGTTGATCTTTAAAAAAGTGGGCCAAGCCCTCGGTACGAAGCTTGCGCATATTGATCGTCTGTTTGGCATCTGCGAAATTAGCCACCACCACGATGATGAAGCCTTCGTTCCAGCGCAGGTAGCTCATGACGTGGGCGTTCTCGGTGCTGAGCAGGCGCATCTGACTGCCGGTGAAGGCGGGACAGTTCTTGCGTGTGGCAAAGAGGGTCTGCATGTCCTGAAAAATACGCGCCCGGGGCGAATCGGGCACTTTCAGCTCATCGAGTAGCGCCCAGTCCATTTTGGGACGGTGCACCCAGCGGCTGTCGTCTTTTTTTTCTTTGTCTGCCAGGTAGTTATAGTCATTGAGCATGCCCCACTCTTCCCCGAGGAAAATAAGCGGGATGCCACCGATGCTGCAGAGCACTCCATAAAGCATGCGGATGCGGCGCAGCGCCATTTCCAGCAGAACGGGGTCCTCCGAAACCAGCGCTTGCTCCAAGCCAGCCAGTGAGGCCATCGTCCCGGATACACGCATATCACCGGTGTCGGTATTGTGCTGAAACGGGACACCGACGGCGAAAGAACCCTTGAAGGCACCGGTATAAAAACTGTTGAGGAAGTTTCGGTGATCATCGGGATTGATCCCGACGGCCCAGGCATCCCCATTGTCAAAGGACCAGCCGATGTCGTCATGCCCGCGCAGGTAGTTCACCCATACAGTGCCCGGCCAAAGCGACTGGCGGTGACTGACCGATTGCTTGAGCAGCCGTGTCTCCCGCGTGGCGATCGCCTCCCACAGCAGCGCCATCAGCGTCGGGTTATAAGAGATCGGACACTCTTCGGTGCTGATGTATTTAATAACCTCATCGGGGTGGACTATAGCCTCGGATTTAAAGGCCAGCCCCGGTGCTGCGATGCGGCAGACGGCATTGAAGGCTTGAATCAGCAGGTGGGCTTCCGGCAGGTTTTCGCAGCTGGTGCCCATTCGTTTCCAGACGAAGGCGACGGCATCCAAGCGAAGTATCTCCACCCCGGTATTGGCCAGAAAGAGCATTTCTTCGGCCATGGCCCGGAAGACCTCGGGATTGGCGTATTTCAAATCCCATTGAAAGCTGTTAAAGGTCGTCCATATCCAGCTCTGCATGCCTTCGTGCCACAAAAAATTCCCCCGCCGCACAGTGGGGAAAATCTCCCGCAGGCTGCGCTCGTATTGATCCGGGATCGTGCGATCCGGGTAGGTGTGGTAGTAATCAATGTATTCGCGGTCTCCCTCTTGGGCACGGATCGCCCATTCGTGGTCGTCGGCAGTATGGTTAAAAACAAAGTCGATGACCAGTGAGATACCGACCGCACGGAAATCATGCGCCAGGGCCCGGAGCTCTTCCATGGTGCCGAGGGACGCATCGACACTTCGGTAATCGCTGATCGCATATCCCCCGTCACTATTCCCTTCGCGATCTTTGAAGAGCGGCATCAGGTGCACATACGTCAGCCCGAGATCACGCAGGTAGGGAATCTTATCCCGGAGTTGATTGAGATCTTCACTAAACAAATCCACGTAGAGTGAGCCACCCACCATGCGCTCGGACAGGTACCAGTTCGGGTCATTCTCCCGGCGCAGATCCAGTTGACGGAGATCCTCGGGGCGATCCAACCAGGAGTCAACCGCCGTGAGCAGGATGCGCTCCAGATAGTAGAAGAAGTCGTAGTGCTGACCATACAACTGATAGAGTAAGTCAAACAGGCGCGGCCAGTGAGTCGACAAGCGGGCCTCGATGGTCTCGATCAGCAAAGCGGCTTCGCTGGCGGTGTGAGCCGCTCCAGCAATTCTTTGATGAATCTTCGGTCGAATACGCCGAAGGCTGCGCCGGGCTTCGTAAGCTAAGTCCAAATCAGGCATCGTCCGCAGCTGTCAGTTTATCATTGGGTATGGTAATCTGGTCGAAGAAATTGTAATATTTAATTCCTTCGATAATGCCAGCTGCGTGGTTTTGTCCGGCGAAATAAACGCGCGGGTATTTGCGGAGTTTTTCCAGCTCCTGGCTATAGTTGCCGACCACGACGCCGAGGGTGCTGCCGGCCAGCATCTCTTCGTCATTCCCCGAATCCCCGGCGATCAATATATGCTCCAGCGGGAAGCCCCACTTGTAGGCCATGTGACGGATGCTGATGCCACTCCCGGCCCGGGAGGGTATGATGTCCAAAAACATATTCAAAGATACAATACATTTTGCCCGAATGCCCTGCTCCCGTAGAATACGCTTCAATTGTGCCAGCTTGGGCGCGATGGAAAAGTCGACCTTGTAGCTGATCTTGAACTTTGATTGCTCATTATCCTCCTGAATATAGAGGCCTTCGACCTGCCCGAGCACTTCACGGATTTTCTCCGGCTCCCAGCGAAAGTCGATGTGCTTGCGCCAGCTGGTATCCAAGGTATAGTTTTTGCCATAATAGATTTCCGTGCCAACCGAAGTGATCAATACTTCGGGATTTGGGAAATCGTTATCCGTCATGAGTTGCATCACGTCCTCGTAACGGCGACCAGTGGCGATGCCGAAGCCGACGTGCTCCTCCGCCTCACTGATCAATCTGAAGAAATCGTGCATGGCATCATCATCTCCGGTCAGCGTGTTGTCGATGTCGGCGATGACCAGACGGTCGAGTTGCGGCAGGCGCCGTGTGGTACGACCGCGGGCAATCGGCGGCGGCACATCTTCGTCCCTGAGCACCTCTTTCACATCCCGCAGATAGCGCTCCACGTGGCGCTCCCAGGAGTAATACGTGTTGACGTTTTTCAAGCCGGCCTGCGACCAGGCGTCCCACTGCTGTGGCTCAATTAGAGCGTGCAAGAGTGCCTTTTCGATGGCTTTCGAATCAAAGGGATCGACCAAAGAGCCATTCTTACAGTTTGCGATAATATCACTGGGACCGCCGTCGTTGGTCGCGACAATGGGTGCGCCACTGGCAGCGGCTTCCAGCAGTGTTAGGCCGAAGGGCTCGGTCATCGCTGCATTGACAAAGACGCCGCGCGACTGGGTGATCTCGCGGTAGAGCGTAGCCACGTCGTCCGGCTTGTGCCGCTTGGGATAGGCCACCTTGCCATAAAGATTGTAAGCGTCGATGAGTGTCAGCACGTTGAGCAAAACTGTCTTTTGCCCTGGGGGCATATCACGGAGGTCATCGCGACTGCCCATGATCAGGACCAGATTCGCCTCCCGTTGCAGTTGAGGCGACTCCCCGTAGGTCTTGACCAGCATCTCCAGGTTCTTCCGCTCATCCGGCCGGGCCATGGCGACGATCAGTGGTTTCTCCGGGTCGTGCAAAAAGGCATGGATGTCCCGGATCAAGTCAGACTGGACATCGCCTTCCCGCGGCGGGCGAAAGGAGCTGAGATCGACCCCCGGCGGAATGACTTCCATGCGCTCGGGGATGTAGTTCTCATACTTTTCATATTGCTCCCGCACCTCCTGGTGGGTGCTGGTGCAGATCAATGAACAGGTCTCCAAAGCAAACTCTTCCGCCTCGATGCGACGGGAGATAGCGTAGCTGGCCTCAATTTTATCCGGCTTCACGCCCGAATCCTCCAGCCGCTGGCGTTTAACCCGACCCAGCGAGTGCCCGGTGAAAATGAAGGGCACGCCCAGCAGGCGGGCCAGTTGCCCCCCACCGTAACCAGCGTCCGCGTAGTGACCATGAATCACATCGGGTACCGTGCGCGTCCGCTGAAAATGGCTCAAGCATTGATCGACGAAGACTTCCATGTAGGGCCAGAGCTTCGACTTGCTGAGGTAGCGCTTCGGCCCAAACGGTATGCGAACGATATAGGCCTTGTCAGCGATACGCTCTTCCAGCTTGGCGTAATCGTCCGACACTTTATCATCGATCACCTGCCGCGTGATCAAATCAACACGGTCGACATCCTCACGCCCCGAAAGCGCACGGGCCAACTCCAGGACATAGCGAGTCTGCCCACCCGTGTCCTCATCGCGCCCGAGTTCCAGTTGTTCGCCGCGAATCAAACCGTGTAGGCTAATCAGTGCGATGCGGAGTCCTTTTTCTTTAGCCATAGCTGTTTATTGGTAGAATGTTTGTTCGTTAGTCGTCGCCCCTTGCAGACCGCAAACCTTCGCGGCGAAGCGACTGGCCTGCTCGATGATCGTCTCAACCGGCAGCCCCCTCAAAATACCGTGTATCGTGTAGGCCGAGAATGCATCGCCCGCACCCACTGTATCCACAAATGGCTGGGGCTCCGGTGCCGGACTGCACACCGCCTGGCCAACCTCACCGACGATACGCGCCCCCCGCCGCCCACCTGTCAGGAGAACATTGGGCACCTGGTATTCCGCCCGCAGGGTCTCGATCGCCGAGAGTGAGTTTTCAAATTCAATCGAACGGTCTCCGACCAGGGCCCCCAGTTCATCGATATTTAATTTGAGCCAATCCACCCCGCGTACCCAATGCTGAATCAGGTCCATCGAATCATAGGGCGGACGCAGGTTGATATCAAAAAACCGCTTCGCCTCCGAACGGGCGACGATGTTTTCAAAACAGCGTCGGCTCGTCTCACTGCGCAGCGCCAACGAGCCATGATATATCAGACCCGTAGCGGCCCAGCCGTGGTCTGCTATGAAGTCCCAGGCCCGACCCTCGCAAATTTCGTAGCTGGGCTCATCCGCTTCAATTGTGACCTGCACCTCGCCTGTCGCATAGGCCTGATGTTTCTGCAAGCCCTCGGTCAAGAGACCCCAGTGCTTCATCCGCTGCGAAATTGAAGCGCCCGCCGCGTCGTCGCCCACCGCACTGATCAAGAGCGGCTCGTGTCCAAATCCTTTGAGCCCCCAGGCCACATTGAAGGGCGCTCCACCGAGAACCCGTTCGTCGCCGGGAAAGCAGTCGTAAAGCACTTCTCCGAAGACGACCAAGGGAGTCGTTTGGGTTCCAAATACAGATCCTTTTTTAGATTCACTTGATAACATGGAAGCAGTGTGTCTTGTGTCAGTAGATACGCAAAGGCCACAAAGGCAGCCTTCACATGCGCAGATACACCTAAAGCAAATCTATGAATCATTTCAACCCTCAATCCTCCATCGCACCCAGAGTGCTGGCCACAGACCTCGATGGCACGCTCATACCGCTGCCGGGTGTCGATCAAAATAACGTGGATCTAGTCAGCTTGAGCACTCACTTTGACAGCTCGGACCACAGCCTGGTTTTTGCCACCGGGCGGCACTTTGAGTCCGTCCTCGAAGCCATGCAGCAATATACACTGCCGATACCGGATTGGATTGTTTGCGACGTCGGGAGCGCCATCTACCAACGCGACGGCACCGATTTTCGGATGTTCAAAAAGTATGAAGCCCACCTCTCCCAAACTTCCGGTGGATTGGACCGGGCACGTGTGGAGCAAGCCCTGGCTCAAGTCGATGGCTTGGAACCGCAAGCACCCGATCACCAGCAACGCTTCAAGATCAGCTACCAATCGAGTGCGGCGACCGTTCTCGGACTCGTCGACCAGGTCAATGCAATCCTACAGGAAACACAACTGCCTTACGAATGCGTCGGCAGTATCGACCCATTTCTCAACTGTGGCTTGCTCGATGTCATGCCCGTAGGCGTCTCCAAGGCCTACGCCCTGCTCTGGCTCAGCACACACGCCAACTTCAAGCCCGACGAGGTCATCTACGCTGGTGATTCCGGTAACGATTATGCCGCCCTCGTCAGCGGCTTTCGCGCCATCATCGTAGCCAATGGCAGCGAGGGCCTCGCCAAAAAGGTCAAGAAAGATCTCGACCAACGTCAGCTCGGTAAACGCCTCTACCAGGCCAAAAATCCAGCCACTAGCGGTGTGCTGGAAGGTTGTCACTGTTTCGGGCTGATCGACGCTTGAGATCGTCGGTGTGTCCAATGTAGAGTCTCAAGTAATTTAACTGAAAAGCGGTTTTTGAGTCGCCGCCGGCGCTCAAAAGACGTTTTTCAGAAGTCCTCTGAAATGAATACATGCAGTGCTTATTGGGTAGTCACTCCTGCGGATAGATCAGAATCCGATCATGTATCAGGAAAGCGAAATCCAGCTTCCCGTCCCCATTCAAATCAGCCCGGACCACCTCCCGTGGCTCCAGTTTGGCTCCGGTCCGGCCCCGGTAATGCATATTTTGCTCAAATATTTCCCAATACATCAAACGTGTCCATCCATCCGCTGAGCGGCTGAGTATTTCCAGGACATTCTCCGTGCCATCCACTGCAATCAGCTCCAGTTGGCCATCGGCATCAAAGTCAGCCCAATGAACCTGGCTGAAAAACACATCTTCTAGTTGAGTTTCGTAACTATCACCGATCTCGCGCTTCCAGCTTGAACTCGACGGAGCAAAATACCAGAAACGATCCTCCCCGTAGAGCAAATAAGTAGACTCCTCCGGCCCTTGCCCTGAAAACTGCTTCCAGCCCGAAAGGCTGATCGGCCCCACCTTTTCACTGCGGCGGTAGCGTAGGACTCCGTCCTCATCACGGAGTAGAAATTGCAGCTCACCCTCTTTCTCGACATAAAGCACCAGGCTTTTGAGCAGGCCGTTTTCTATATGAGGGATGACCCCTGAGACCAAATCGCCACTGCGCCGGGCATTGAACTGGTCGACCATTTCCAGCGTATCGTCAGCAAAACGAAGTGCCCGGACGAATCCGGAGCGCGCAGCGACGAGTTCCTTGTAGCCATCACCATTGACATCGAATTCAGAGATCTGGGCGGGCGTAATATCTTTGAGCAAACTCTCCCGGATACTGGAGCGCTCCCCCACGAGCTCCAGTTCATAGGAATCGCCGCCAACTACCGGCGCAAGAAAGACCGGTGCCTCGCGTGGCACAAAAAGCATCAGCCCAGGGCCCCGCTGGCCAAACACATCGACTACTCGAATCGCCTCGGGCCGACGACGGGGCGACTCAAGGTCCATTTTCATAACCAACTCCCATTTGGATGCGCGGTCGGATCGATCTTCCGGTCGCACAACGACAAGCTGCCGCTGACCCTTCGACTCCAAAATCAGCGCCAGCTCATCAAAGCCATCACCATCCAAATCGACCGCGTGGCAAACCAAAGGATCCCCCGACTCCCCGATCTCGATCAAGCGCGGGAAGGACAATCGGCCCTGTGAATCATAATAACTAATACCCAGAGTTTTCTCTTCACGGCTGAGCGCGACGACGCCCTCTTCCGCGGAATCAAAAAAACGCCCCCCAGCCAGGGACGATATGGCCGAGAAGGATGGAAAGCGCTTCATTGCCTGATAGCGCCCGTTCTTTTTCAAATAGACCATTAATTCAGCACTGGCTGGGTTGACCACTTGGAGGTCCGGCTCACCATTACCACTGAGGTCGGCAAAGCTGTAGCGCGCCCCTTCGTTCACTTTCCTGAAGACCGGATAAATGAGCGGCTGCACTCCGTCCAGCGGACGCGTGTGCTCGGGCTCTTCAGCTCGCTGTATCTCGAAAAATTCCAAGGAGCCGCTGCGTGAATCAACCGAGCTGAATTGCAGGGGGCGGCCCGCCTCGGGGCGAAGCGGCGTGTACATACGGAGCGACCGATCCAGCACGAAACGGCGCTCTGCGCCAAAGCCACCATCATCCAGTTGCTCGCGCATGACGAATGCCTGCTGACCCTCGGTCGAGACATAGCAAATGTCCATCAAGCCATTACCCGACACGTCCACCAGCTCCAGGTTAAATGGATTTTCACCTGTCACAAAATAAACCTCTGGCTCTTGCAGACGCCCACTCGCATCCTGAGAAAATACCCGGACTGCATCGGCAGCAAGCAGGACGACTTGGGCCAGGCCGTCGCCATTCAAATCCGCCACCTTAAGCGTGCCCCGCCAACCGAGCGCGTCGAAGCCATCGAATTCCAGCGTCTCCAGCCAATGGCCATTCTCCCCCTGATAGCGAACTGTCAAGGGAGTGCTGCGTGAGGAATAAACCAGATCCGGCAGGCCATCGTTATTTAAATCCCCCACCCCCAAATCAAATAGAGGCACCCCGATGGTGATCTTCTCGGATCTAAAATTACCATCGGACAAAATCGGATCCCAGCGGTTGCGTTGTAGCCGCTGCTGGACCAAGGCCGGGGGCTCGTCTTTAGGCAACTGATAGAGTAGCTCGATCTGTGCACTATCGTTATTGATCACAGCCAAATCCTGTAGGCCATTTCCATTCAAGTCATGCACCTGCAAGGCTCGGGTCGACCAGTCCAACTTAATAACCTGAGGCTCCCCAAATCCAAATTTCATCTCCGGGCCATTAGCCGGCTCCACGCCCCTCACTTGAGCCACCGCCAAGGCTATTAGAAACGTGCCGAAAATACCACGACAGCCCATCATCTGGCAGCCTCCCGTTGAATAAGCAGAGATCGGCTGAAAATACCATCTGCCGCTTCATTCATCTCCGTAATCACGTGGAAGGGCACGGCTAGATTTCTCGGAATATTAGCGGCATCCAAGCGAGTGCCCTCACTACCATATTGGCTCCCCGTCACTATGGATACAAAGACAGGCACTACCATCTGCTCCAAATCAACGTAAGATCGAGTCACGGCACGCTCCATCGCGATCGGCTCAAAGAGTTGATTGGTCGAGGCCTTTTGCCAGAAACCGGACTCTCCGGATTCCATGCGGGTCAATACTTCCTTTAGCAGCGACGCGTCGCCGAGATTGAAAATGAGATGCGAGCGGGTGATGACATAGCTCACATCGTTGGACTGCACTTCCGGCGTGGCCGGGTTGGCACCCACCCGAATAGTGTGGATCGTCTGGCCGGCGAAGCGCTGCTCTTCGATCAGTTCACGTCCCCCGGGCACCAGATCTATCAGCGCACGGATGCCACTGGACAAGGCTTCGGCATCCCGCAGCTCAACGACGAAGACTTGCTCCGGCTGCAAGAGGGCTGCCGCATCCTGCCGTCCCTCCGGTAATGCAGCCAATGAAACCATGGAACCACCAAAGTTTTCCAGAATTGAGCTACGAAAATCGACCCCCGTTTGGCTGCGCATCGTCTGCATCTGCATGTCAATCAGCATGGGCATGGTCGGGCTGGCACTCCCGATCAGCTTCTCCAACTGCGCCAACATTGCTCCAAAATCAAAAGTCGATACTGAACTGCTATAAATCGTCTCCGGCACATAGCCCGCCTCGGGCAAAGGACCCGGACGATAGGTCAGCAGACTCGTCAATCCGGTTTTTTCACGGTAGAGGATGCCATTATGCGAGCTCAAGCCCGTCTCGATCAAATCGAGATCAAAAAACACCGCCTGTAAAGACTCCAAACCAAGTGCTTTGTCGAGACTCGGCGCACTCAGCCCAAACATCGCCGCGCCGCTCTCCATCGATTTATTCAGCAATGCCTGGTTGAGTGCTGGCAGAAAGCTCCTTAAATTCAAATACAGCGAGAAATCCCCTCGCCCACCCAGCTCGCGGGAACGCTGATACGCAACCGTATCGATCAATGGCGAACGGGGGCCCTCTTTAATCGCCTCAACCATTGCACGCAGTCGGGTCTCCGGAGTGGCTAGGATGAAAATACCATCGACCAGCGCATAGCCGTCTTCGATATACGTATTTTCCCCGTCGAAGACCTCATCCAGATGCAAGGTCTCCCCCATGAAAAACTCCTCAAGCATAACGTGCTCGATCGCCGGATTGGCCTCTTTTTGTTTGGCCGCATTTCGCTCGAATTGCACCCCCATCAACTCGGCCAGTCGATCTGCGTCGCCCGTAAACTCTGCCATGATGACAAGGTCCGGCCGCTCAGCTTGCTGCAGGAGCAAGTCCGACAAGTTAAACAGTGAAATCGAGATCTGCCCTGGGAAGAGCTCAAAAAACGAATCCCAGGTCAACCCGAACGCATCCTCCATGACTTCCGTAAAACTCGAGTCTTCGCCCTGCTTGGAAGCCTCCATGAGTGGTTCAAAAAAATTCTGCAACTCTGGATTTTCAATCAACTCGGCAAAAGGGTGCGCGGCCCAACTGGAGCGAGCCTCCGCCAAACTGCGGAAAGAAGCATGGATGGCGACATCATCCTCCAAATAAGAATTCAAAGGAGCCGCCCAAGACGCAGAGAATAGTAGGCAGCCGGCGGTGAAAAAAGAAATGATGGGTTGGTTCATATTTTTTTATCAGTGAAAGACGCCCGGCGGTGGCTTATGCGAGCGTGTATTCAGATTACTTTACTTTAGGCGGGCTCAGGTAGCGGAAGCCAGCATTGGGATTACGGGGATCAAACGCGTAGGCGTCACGATTGTCGATAAACGACCGCAGCGTGTCCGAAGAAATGGAAAAGCCCAGCCCCTCCGCACCCACCGCCGCTATCTTCATATTGTTCACCCCCACCACTTCACCCTTCAGGTTGAAGAGCGGGCCACCGGAGTTTCCGGGGTTGATCTGCGTCGTCGTCTGTAAATAAAGCCGCCCGTTGATCACCCGATTCGCCACGCTGATGATCCCTTCCGAAACCGTCCGATCCAGCCCGAGCGGGCTACCAATGGCAAAGACTGCTTGTCCCTCACGCAAGCCCTCCCCCGCCCCCGCCAGGGGCACCGTAATGAAAGAGGCATCGGGAGCCGCCTCGATCTTCAGCAAGGCCAGGTCAAGCTCCGCACTGGTTGCCACGATGCGGACATTATCATAAGTCACCTTAGAGAGCTCATTCTCACCGTCCTTGAAAATAGTCACAGCGATCCGATTCTCGCCGGCGATGACATGGTCGTTCGTCACCAAGTAGCCATCCTGCTGGATAACAAAGCCCGAGCCCAGCCCAGTCGGCGTTTGCACCAGTGCCACGGCCTCCCCCAGTTGACCAACCCAGTCCCGGATCGTTTTATCGCTACGGTCAGCAGCTATCTCATAGAGCGTCCCCCGGCCCTGTGGCTGCCCGGTTGTGAACTCACTCGAGTCCGGACTCAGCGACTGAATCTGTAAGACCGCGCTATTGGGCACAGGCAACAAGTCGAAGCCCAAGTCGACGTAAAGCAGTTCGGCCCGCTCCAAAACTATCTCGCCCTGCAGAGTCGCTCCATTTTTCAACTCGATTGAGTGGAAGGCCTGCAGCGCAATTCCAGACCAAACCCAGACAAAGATGATTTCTACGATTCGTCGCATAGCCTCAACAAATTCAAAAAGAGCTCTTTAGCCAACATTTTCTGTCAATATATTCCCCATTCCCCAGACAGACTGTCCGAATTCCGGGGTTTTTATTTGATTCGGGACCCAAGTTGTTCAGATAACAGAGCTCTCCAATGCTTATTCTAATCGCCAGACGTTTGCTCCAGGCCATACCAACTCTTTGGTTGATTGCGACGGCTACCTTCGTGCTCCTCCAACTGACCCCCGGCGGCCCCTTCGATACCGAGAAAGATGTGAGCGAAGAAGTTCAAGCGCTCATCAATACCCACTACGGACTCGACCTGCCGATGCATGAGCAGTATTTCCGCTTCCTGAGCCAACGCTTGCGGGGCGATTTCGGCCCCTCTTACAAATATGCCGGCTGGGATGTGGATGAGATCATCGCCCAAAGCTTCCCCGTCTCCCTGGAACTCGGCTTCTACGCACTGCTCGTAGCCCTGGCACTGGGCATCCCCATCGGTGTGCTGGCTGCCCTGCGCCACAAAAGACCGAGCGAGAGCGTGTTGATGAGTTTTGCGATGCTCGGCATATGCCTACCCTCCTTTGTTCTCGGCCCCATCCTCATTCTTGTCTTCAGCATGCAACTGGGCTGGTTCAACCCCTTCGGTTGGAACCACCCCAGCGACCGCGTCTTGCCAGCCATTACCCTCGGTCTTTTTTACGCCGCTTATATCGCCCGCCTGGCTCGCAGCGGTATGCTCGATGTCATGCGGCTCGACTACATCCGCACGGCCCGGGCAAAAGGCCTCGGGGAGCGCCTCATCGTCTGGAGACATGCCCTGCGCACCGCACTCTACCCCGTCGTCGCCTACCTGGGCCCCGCAGTGGCAGGGCTCATCAGCGGCTCCTTCGTCGTCGAAACGATCTTTTTTATCCCCGGCCTCGGCAGCTTTTTTGTCAACTCAGCCTTCAACCGTGATAGCACCATGGTCATGGGCACCGTCCTGTTCTACGCCGTCTTGATTCTGTTTTTTAATCTAATGGTCGATCTGATCCAAATGTGGATGAACCCACGCACCCGCAATGACTAAACTCGAGCGAGAAGCCATGGCCAACTGTGCCAGCGGCGCCCGCTCACTCGGGCGCGACGCCTGGGAGCGGCTCTGGGCCAACCGAATGGCCCGGACCGGGGGCGTCCTCTTCTTCGGCATCACCCTACTCTGTCTCTTTGGTCCCTTCTTCAGCCCACATTCACACGAAACCACACAATTGGCCTATGGCGCACAACCACCCTCCGCCACCCACTGGTTTGGCACAGACGACTTGGGGCGCGACTTGCTGGTGCGTACCCTCATCGGCGGTCGCATCTCCATTGGCGTCGGCTTCGCCGCCACCGCCGTGGCCCTGATTATCGGAGTCGCCTATGGCATGATCGCCGGCTACTATGGGCGGCGGATCGAGGCCGTCATGATGCGCTTCGTCGATATGCTCTACGCACTGCCATTCACCATCATTGTCATCCTGCTGACTGTCCTGCTCGGCCGCAGTATCCTCTTGATATTCCTCGCCATCGGTGCCGTAGAGTGGCTGACCATGGCACGCATTGTTCGCGGCCAAACCAAGGCGCTCCGGCGGCAGACCTTCGTCGATGCAGCCATCGTCAGCGGCGCACCGACCCGCCACATTCTACAGCGCCACATTCTACCGAATCTACTCAGCCCCGTCATCGTCTTCACTACCCTGACAATCCCCGCAGTGATCCTGCTGGAATCAGTCATCAGCTTCCTTGGCCTGGGCGTGCAGCCTCCCATGAGCTCCTGGGGGATCTTAATCAACGAAGGTGCCGTCAAACTCGACATCTATCCCTGGATGCTCATCTTCCCCGCGCTCTTTTTCTCCCTCACTATTTTCGCGCTCAACTTCGTCGGCGATGGCTTGCGCGATGCCCTCGACCCCAAGGATTCGACGTAGCAATACAGACAAGGCATTATATCACACCACGATATCAGCTTGCATCGATCAACTGCTTCAATAGCTGATCCAGCATCGCGGGGTTGGCTTTGCCTTTGGTCGCCTTCATGACCGGGCCTTTCAGGGCGTTGAGCGCCTTATCATTGCCTGCTTTAAACTGGCTTACGGCCTTTTCATTATTGGCAATCGCTTCGCGGCAGAGGGCCTCAATTTCGCTCGTGTCATTGCTTTGCTTGAGTCCCTTTTCCTCCACGATCACATCCGGCATCTCGCCAGTCTGAAACATTTCAATAAAGACTTCTTTGCCGATCTGCTTGGAAATGACACCTTCGTCGACAACCCTGACCAGGGTGGCTATGTGGGCGGGCGTCAGTGGACACTCACTCACGCTGAGGGCGCTGTCGCCGTGTTCGGAAGCGGCGGAAAGTTCGCGCAATAAATCATTGGCGATGTAGTTGGCGATGGCCTTCGGCGCAGGGTGCGTCAGTAGCGCCGCTTCGAAGAACTCGCTTAATTCGCGGCTCACGCAGAGCACAGAAGTCAGCGTGTAGGGCAAGTCAAAGTCCTGCTGGTAGCGGCGTTGCTTATCCAGCGGTCGCTCGGGTAGCTCGGCTGCCAACTCGGCCACGCGGGCCCGGTCCATTTGCACAGGCATGAGGTCCGGGTCGGGAAAGTAGCGGTAATCATGGGCTTCTTCCTTGCTGCGTAGTGAAAAACTGGTGCCGCTCTCCACATCCCAGCGCCGGGTCTCCTGGGTAATGGTCTCGCCCGCCTCCAGCAATTCGGTCTGGCGCTCGATCTCGTATTCGATCGCCGCCTTCACATGGGAGATAGAATTGAGGTTTTTCATCTCGGTGCGGGTGCCGAGCACATCACTGCCAACGGGACGCAAAGAGACGTTGGCATCGCAGCGCAACTGCCCCTTCTCCATATCGCAGTCCGAGATCCCAGCATAGACGATGAGATTGCGCAGCGCATTGAGAAAAGCCACCGCCTCGGTCGATGAGTGCATGTCCGGCTCAGTCACGATCTCGGCCAGGGGCACCCCGGCGCGGTTGAAATCAATTAAAGTATCAAAGGCTTCATGAGTCAACTTACCGGGGTCTTCCTCCAGGTGGATCCGGTTCAGCGTCACCCAGCGGTGCGCCCCTTCTATATTACGCGCAGAGCCGGGGAGCTCAATCTCGACGCGCCCGCCCAGGCAGAGCGGTTGCTCATTCTGGGTGAGCTGGTAATTCTTGGGCGAGTCGGGGTAGAAGTAGTTTTTGCGGTCCCACTTGCAAACCTCCGCAATCTCGCAGCCGAGCATCAGCCCAAGCTTGGCGCATTTCTCGATAGCCGTATGGTTCAGCACCGGCAGGGTACCCGGCAGGCCCAGCACCACCGCATCCGTCAAGCTGTTGGGCGGTGCACCGTAGGCATAAGGCGCCGAGGTAAACATCTTTGTGCGGGTCTTAATCTGCACGTGGATTTCAAGTCCGATGACTGCTTCGTATTTCATTTTTAGAGTGTTGGAGTCTTTGCCCAGTAGTCGTGGCCTTGTTCAAAGGCATGCGCCACGGCAAACATGTCGGCTTCGCCGAAGGCTTTACCGATGACTTGCAAGCCGATCGGTAAGCCGCTTTGAGTGAACCCGCTGGGGATCGAGATAGCTGGCAACCCGGCCAGATTGACCGAGATGGTATAGACATCACTCAAATACATCGCCAGCGGATCATCACTGCGCTCGCCACGTTTGAAGGCAGGCGTAGGCGAGGTCGGGGTCAGTATGGCGTCGACTTGCTCAAAGGCTTTTTCAAAGTCGCCCAGAATCAAACGGCGCACTTTTTGTGCGCGCAGGTAGTAAGCGTCGTAGTAACCGGAGCTGAGCACATAGGTGCCAAGGATGATACGCCGCTTCACTTCGTCGCCAAAGCCCTCGCCCCGACTCTTGGTAAAGAGTGTCAGCGCATCATTGGCCGCTTCGCTGCGATGTGTGTAGCGCACACCATCAAATCGGGCCAGGTTCGAGGAAGCCTCAGCCGTAGCCACGATGTAGTAAACGGGCACAGCCAGCTCGGAGTGCGGCAGCGAAATATCGACAATCTCACAGCCCTGATCCCGATACCAGTCGATGGCTTGTTCGATACTTGCCTTGACCTCTGGGTCGATGCCCTCACCGAAGAATTCTTTGGGCACGCCCAGCTTCCAGGGGCCACGCTTCGTCTGCAGCGCAGCGGCATACCGGGTCTCTCCCTGCGGAGCGATGGAGGTGGAGTCGAGCGGGTCCTGCCCTAGCATGGCCTCCATTAGCAGGGCCGCATCTTCCACGGTGCGGGCAAAGGGCCCCACCTGATCCAGCGACGAAGCAAAAGCGACCAAGCCGTAGCGGGAAATGAGCCCGTAAGTCGGCTTCATCCCAACCACACCACAGAGCGCAGCCGGCTGGCGGATCGAGCCGCCGGTGTCCGTCCCGAGCGTGGCAATGGCCTCCCCCGCTGCCACCGCAGCAGCACTGCCGCCCGAAGAGCCGCCGGGGATGGTTTCCAAGTTCCAAGGGTTGGCCGTCGTTTGATAAGCCGAATTCTCAGTCGACGAGCCCATGGCAAACTCATCCATATTGAGCCGTCCCCAAATCACCGCACCTGCCACGCGCAGCTTGGCGATACAGGTCGCGTCAAAGGGAGAAACATAGTGCTCCAACATCTTCGAAGCACAGCGCAGCGGCTGGTCTTTCACCGCCAGGGTGTCTTTGATCCCGATCGGGATGCCATCCAGCGGCCCCAGGCTCTGGCCTGCGGCGCGGCGCTCGTCCGAGGCCTGCGCCTGCGCCAGAGCATCTGCAGGGTCACTGCTGAGAAAGGCTTTTACTTGCCCATCCACTGCTACGGTGCGGTCGATCACCGCTTGCGTGATGGCGACGGAGGTCGTTTCGCCAGCAGCCAGCATGGCCGCGAGTTCGCTGATAGTTTTGCTGTTGAGTGTGGACATAGTGAAATCTTATTCGACGACTTTCGGAACGACGACCTGGTTCTCGCGCGACTCGGGTGCCATCCGGGTGACACTCTCGGGCGACAGAGCCGGCCCGGGATTATCGCCTTCCCGCCAGACATTGGTCACCCGATGCGCGTGGGCCATCGGCTCCACCCCGTCCACATTGACGGCGTTCAGCTTCTCGAAATAACCAAGTATATCATCCAACTGACTGCCGAGCTTGGCCTTTTCAGCCTCGCTCAAATCCAGCCGGGCCAGGTGGGCGACGTAGTCGATATTAATATGGGGCGTCTCACTCATAAAATGCAAGTATTCAGGTTGTGTGGTCTAGTGTTTGAAATGGCGCTTGCCCGTAAAAATCATCACCATGTCGCGCTCATCGGCGGCCGCAATCACTTCTTCATCCCGAACCGAGCCGCCGGGCTGGATGGCAGCCACCGCGCCGGCTTCGGCGGCAGCGATCAATCCGTCGGCAAAAGGGAAAAAGGCATCCGAGGCCACGATGGAGCCGGCCAGCGGCAGCCCCGCTTCGCCTGCCTTCCAGACCGCGATCTTGGAGCTGTCCACCCGCGACATTTGCCCCGCGCCGACCCCAAAAGTGCGCTCACAACCAGCGTATACGATGGCGTTGGACTTGACGTGCTTGACTACACTCCAGCCAAAAATCATAGCACGCATTTCTTCTGCACTCGGCTGCCGCTTCGAAACGATCTTCCAATCACTGGGACGATCCGGCATGGTGTCGCGGTCCTGCAGCAGCACCCCACCCACCACCGAGCGAATTTCCCGCAAGGAGTCGGCTGGCAAACTGTCTTTGGCCGTCATCAGGCGGAGGTTCTTCTTTTTGGCAAAAAGCTCACGGGCCGCCGGGGTGAAGTCCGGCGCTATGATCACCTCGCAGAATATCTGACTAATGATCGCCGCCAGATCGGCATCCATCGTTTGATTGACCACGATGATCCCACCGAAGGGGGCCTGCTGGTCAGTTGCGTAGGCCTGCTCCCACGCTTCGACCAGGGAGTCTGCCGAAGCCACCCCGCAGGGGTTGGTGTGCTTCAGGATCGCCACCGTGGGCTTCTGGAACTCCCCGATCAAATACGTCGCCGCTGTGATATCGATGATGTTGTTAAAGCTCAATTCCTTCCCTTGCAATTGCTCGAAACAATCGAAGAAACTGCCATAAAGCGCCGCCTGCTGGTGCGGGTTTTCGCCATAGCGCAGACTCTGCGCCTGCGACAGCTGGATATCCAGCTGCCCGGGGATACCCGAAATATCCCCCAGATTGGGGGCTTCTGCGACTTGTGCTTCGAGGTACTTTGCGATAGCTGCATCGTAAGCAGCCGTGCGTTGAAATACCTTCAGCGCCAATTCCCGGCGCAGCTTGCTTAACTTAGCCTCGTCACCCATCGCCGCCAGGACCCGGTCGTAATCCGCCGCATCGACCACCACTGAGACCGATGCATGGTTCTTCGCCGCCGAGCGCAACATCGAGGGCCCGCCAATATCGATGTTCTCGATGGCCAGTTCAAAGCTGACATCCGGCTTGGCCACCGTCGCTTCAAAGGGATAGAGGTTGACCAACACCAGGTCGATCATATCGATGCCATGCGCCGATGCAGCGGCCATGTGGTCTGCCTTGTCGCGGCGCGCCAGCAGACCACCATGGATCTTCGGGTGCAGCGTCTTGACACGCCCCTCCATCATCTCCGGGAAGCCAGTGTAGTCACTCACTTCCGTAACAGGAATCCCCTCCGCTTCTAAAAGTTTGGCCGTGCCTCCGGTGGAGAGCAGGCGGTAGCCGTGCGTTTCGACCAAAGATCGGGCAAAGGGCACCAGCCCGGATTTATCACTGACAGAGAGGAGAGCGGTTTTCGACATAAATTAAGAAATCAAGATGAAAGAGAAAACGAAGTTGCGCATTAAAGACGCAAACAAGGATTCGCCAAGTGTTTAAAGGAAAAAAACAGCAGGTTCGTTCCCACCAAGCAACTAAAGTCAGCGCTTAGAAGAACACCCGCTGACGCAGATTCTGGAGCACCGCCACATCCCCCCACTCCGAGCCTTTCAGCGGGCGCGCTTGCATCGGATGCTTTCGCTTGCGTTCCCTTTGCACTGTCTCCGCGAATCCGCGCACAAAATCAACCGATCCCAGAATCAGCCCATCGCTGAAGTAGCGCACACGACAACGCATCGCCGCTGAACGGGGCAAAACACCCCCCTCCACTTCGATCACACGGCAGGCGGTCTCCCGATCAATCACCCGCCCCTTGCTCAGCCAAGGGTCCGCGCCCATTCCAAAAATCAAGCTACGGTGAGCGCTCAGGATGCTTTTGGCCGAAAAATCACCTGCCAAGTAGTCACCCCAAACACGCAACAAGCCCGCAATCGATCGTTTCTTTCCCGCGACGGCCTCCCCATAGCCACAAAAGCGGTAATCCTTCGGATCCTGCACCAGGCCCGCGCGGACAGGGTTCAGGTCGATGTAGGCGGCCATCGTCTGCAAAGGGTTGCCCCGCCCCTCCACCAGCACCGATTTAAAGCGATCCGACCACAAAGGCCCGAAGCGATCATTCGTTTGATTGTACCAGATCGAAAAGCGCAGTTTCAGGGTCTTCATAAACTCCGAGACATTGGCCATGCGAGCCAGCAGTCGCTCACGAACAGCCTCCGCCTCCTCGCCCCCCGCAGCCAGCTTTGCTTCCAGCACACGGATTGAAGCCTGTTGATATTTCGTTGGTTTCGGGTAGAGCACCTTGTAGCGGCGCAGCAGTTCCGCATCCGGAAGCGGGCCCGGTGCCCGCACCCGAACCAGCACATGAAAGTGATTGGCCATCAGGCAGTAAGTCAGCACCTGCACCCCCGAGAAGTCCGCTACCTGCCAAAGCATTTTGCGCAAAACCTCCTTCTCCCGCCGGTGGAACAGCCGCTCC
>REBV01000229.1 GCA_007692545.1 Puniceicoccaceae bacterium | reverse complement strand
AAAATGACGAGCCGAGCACGACCGCCACACTCGAGCTCCAGCTCATCAAATCCCCGGTCAACGAAAAAGCACGCCCGACCTTTCACTTCGAAACCATCGGGGCCTCTACTATCGAGGGGCACTGGTCTCCCTTGTCTCCAGAAGAGACCGCTCTTTGGCGGGCCGATGTCCGACCTGCACTCTTCAAAACCACCGAGCGCAGCGTCCGCCGGACCACCGCCCTGATCACCCGACTGATTCGCTACGCAGCTGTTTTTACCCTGCTGCTCATCCTGCTGGAAGGCCTGCTCTGGGTAGGCCAACTTTGGCTCGGCACACATCAAGCCAAAATCGACTCCCAGACGACCGCCGTTCGCCGGGTCGAAGACATGCAGAGCCTGACCAATATGCTCGAACAAGTCTCACAAAACGAGTTGCGCCCCATCGCTATCCTGGAAGCGGCTAACCGAATCCGTATCGACCTGGGCACAACTGGCATCGAATACGACCAGACTGTCATCCAAGGCACCAACCGTATAACCATCGAAGGCAAGGCTAACACGATCAACGAGCTCAATGCCTACGTCGATGCCCTACAGAACTCGGGCACCTTCCAACTCGTCGGCTCACCCAGGCAAATCACCCGCGCCGGGCGGACTACTTTCTCCGTCACCCTCGACTACCAACATCCGACCGAACCAGCTGAGCCCACGCCGGTCGATATACCCGAAGATCTCGACCAGGATCCCGAATCAACCCCATGACACCTTACCTGGACAAACTTCGCGCGCTCTACAAGCGTATGACCTTGCGGGAGAAATGCCTCGCTCTGCTCTTTTTACTGGTGATTCTCTTCCTCTGGACGAACCATTGGATGGGACGTTTGTCTACATGGAATAATGCGCGCAACTTAGCCGCAGTCGAATTGCAAACCCAGCAACAATGGATTGATCGCACTGATTTTTACTCGCAAGCCGTAAATGCCGCTCTCCAACGTGTCGACCCCTCAAAAACCTATGCTGCCGCCCAGCTTTCCGGCCGGGTCGATAGCCTCATTCGCCAGAGCGGCCTCTCCAACCAAGCCGACATCAACCCTGTCGATACCCGCGAAGGTGAGATTTTTAACAACCACGAACTCCGCGTGCGACTTAGCCGAATTTCCATTGCCCAACTGATCCAACTAAATAACTTGTTCAGTAAAGAAGCACCCTACATCAACCTTAAGAGTGTCCGCATCGAGAAAAATGCCCGCAACCCCGAGCAACTTGACGTCCGCTACGAAATCAACTCCTTCGACTTAAAAGACCTAAACCTGTGATCCTACGTATTTCTATTCTTAGTCGCCAACTTTACCTGCTGGCTCTGCTTAGCCTGTTGACCTTGAGCTTTTTGATTCATTCGAGCCAAGCTCAAAATACTCCGGACTCAGCCCCCAATCCGATAGTACCCGCTGAGCCCGAGCTCGATGCACCGGAGGAAATGGTCGGCATTATCGAATTGGTCGATGATTCAGCCTCTCAAGTCCTCACCCTGCTGGAACAAATGACGGATAAAATCATCCTCCGCCACCAGAGCCTGCCCACCATCAAAATCACCTTCGACTCCCGTGGCCCCCTCACCAAGCGCGAGGCGGTACTCGCCATCGAAAGTTTGCTCACCCTCAATGGTGTCATGCTGACCGATATGGGCGGCCGCTTCATGAAGGCCGTGCCCGCCACAAACGTAAATACTCACGTCCCGCAGATGCTTGCCGGCAGCACCCTGCAAATGGCACCCAGCCAGCAGATATACGCCAAACTCTTCAGACTCGACTACCTCAATGCCGAAAGCGCAGGTGCCCCCCTAGTACAGAACCTGGTCTCAGGCACCTCCAACATCATCCCTTTCCCAAAATCCAATGCCCTGCTGGTGACCGATGCTTTGATCAATCTGCAGCGTATCGAGACAGTGATCAACGAGGCAGACCGCCCCCAGGCTGTCCGCGAGACCATCAAGTTTGTTAAGCTAAACTACGTGCAAGCCCCGAATATGCAGAGCCGCATTGAAAGCCTCATTCAAGGCCCCCTCAGAAGCTACCTCGAAGGCAATACCAGCGTCACTGCCGATGAGCGCAGTAACCAACTCATCGTCATCACCCATCCGGGCAATCTCGACATCATCCTCGAAGTCATTGAGAGTGTCGATGTCGATGCCGCCGCATTGACCAGCAGCGAGGTGTTTCCACTCCGCCAAGCCAAAGCCCAGGAAGTCGTCCCAATTATCAATGAAATTATAGAAGGACAACGTAAGGGCCGCGAAGAAAATGCCCAAACCACACGTGAAAATCAGCGTGATGCCATACTAGGCGGCGGTGGCAATGAAGGCCAAACCGCGCAAGGCCAAACCACACCCACCCCAACCGCGACATCCCCTGCATCAGGTGCCAGCGAGGCCAACAGCTCGCTGCAATTTTCCAATTTCGTCGGCCTATCCGCCGATGAGCGCACCAACGCCATCGTCGCCTACGGCACTCAGCAAGACCTGAAAACACTGCGCGAACTCATCGAAAAAATCGACATTCCACTCCAACAAGTCGTCATCGAAGCCATCATCACCGAGGTCAACCTGACCGAAAATCAAGCCAGCGGCCTTAGCAGCTTCGGATTCCAATATGTCGGCGGGACAAACATTTTCTCAGGCATCAATATACAAGGAGCAGGGATCGCTACTGTCCCGGAACAAACCTCTATTGACTTGAATAAGCCCTCCGACTTCAACCTCGGCCTGGTTATCGAATCAGCTGCAGGTGACAGCAATGTACGCATCCTCTCCACGCCGCGCATCGTCGTCAGCCACGCAGAAGAAGGCGTTATTAACGTCAGCCAGTCGCGCCCCATCATTACCGGGTCAACCAGCTCCGGCATCAGCGAAAACCTCAATACCCGCAGCACCATCGAATTCCGCGATATCGGGATTCGCCTCAAGGTGACCCCGCTGATCGGTGCTGATGGCACCGTTCAGATGGAGATCGAGCAAACCGTTGAAAACGTCGTCTCAACCACCAGGATTGATGGTAACGAACAACCCATTATCGGCAAACGTGAAGCCACTTCAACCATCAGCGTAAAGGATGGCCAGATCATTATCCTCGGCGGCCTTCAGGAAAATTCAGCCACAGACTCGAACAACTACTGGCCCTTGCTCGGGCGTCTCCCCGGCATCGGGTCCTTCTTTGGCGGCGACTCCCAGGACTTCCGCCGAACTGAACTCATCATTTTCATTCGTCCCACGATTCTTTCAAATCCAGCCATTGCTGACGCCATTTCCAGCGATTATGTAGGAAAAGCCCGTGAGTCGGAAGCCATCAAAGAATACCTGGAGACAGGCTCAACCTCCGACATCTATATGGAAGGCAGCCGTTTTGAAAAGAAAGAGAAACCCGCAGAAGGACCTAGCGAAAACTCCCGCCCTGGACCCCGCTCGCACCGCCGATAGAACATGGACCCCAGCAACACAGGCAATGCACGCAGAGGCTTCACTGGCTCGACCTTGCGTAGCTTTATCCAAAAACTCACTCGCAGCTCAACTTTCACTCCGCGCAGCAGCCTGACTTCTTTTCTCACTCTCACTCTCACTTTCACTTTCACTTTGCTTTGCAGTGTGTCGGCGCTCCACGCCGACACACTGCAAAGCAAAAACCCCTTTCTCCCACCGGGCTATGGTGAGTCGACACAAGCCCCCCCGCCACCGCCGCCACAGGTCAACGGGCCACTAAGTCGTGAGCTCGAATTCCGAGGCATCGCCCAACTCAATGGTGTCTACCAGTACAGCCTATACCATAGGCCAGAGCAAAAAGGCTACTGGCTGCGGGAAGATGAGACACAAGGCGGCATTCAAATACGCGGCTTTGATCCTGGTTCCAAAGCATTGACCGTCTCTATGAAGGGGCGCACTGAGCGTCTCACCTTGATGAGCCCCAGCGATACGCCCCTGCCAGTCGCCACGTCGACCAGTGTAACGGGCCGCCAACCGGGCCTCCCCAGCAATTTGGAAACCCCCGCGGAAGATAGCGGTGACGATGACCGCCGCCGCGTCGTCCCCAGGCGACGGGTCACTTTGCCACAGAATTAAATCTATGTCCCTGGCCCAAGACTTTTTTAGCGAATCCGCCCGTCTGCAACAAGCCGTCTTTACCGAAAATGCAGACAACCTGAAAGCCGCGGGCCAATTCATCGCTCAGTCCATCGCGGCCGGAGGTGTGCTCCACACTTTTGGCAGTGGCCACTCACAGATCCTCGCTGCTGAGATTGAGCGCCGCGCCGGCGGCCTCGTCCCAGTCAGTAGCATCCACGACCCGGCGGATGGCTGGCCAGAGCAAATCCCCGGCTACGGGGCCCGCCTCTTCCAGCGCTACGCCTACCAATACGCCGTCCAAGCAGGCGATGTGGTGCTGGTCATCTCCAATTCAGGGCGCAACGCCAGCCCGATCGAAGTCGCCGTCGAAGCCCGTGCTGCCGGACTTAAGGTCATCGCGCTAACTTGCCTCCGCATGTCCCGGGCCACCACCTCGCGCCACCCCTCTGGGAAGAAGCTCTACGAACTGGCCGATCTCGTCCTCGACAATGGCGGCGTGCCGGGCGATGCCGCCATCGATGCGCCGGGCTTCGATTATAAGGTGGGCCCCACCTCCACCATGAGCGGCGCTCTCCTGCTCAACCTGCTAACGATGGAGACGATCGAGCAACTGATAAAAATGGGCCAGACCCCGCCCACCTATGTCAGCCAGAATGCCGACGGCGGAGCCGAGCACAATGAAGCCCTCGCCCTGAAATACCGCCACCGAATCCGCCGCCCAATCTAACTATTATTGAAAACCCATGAAAGCACCCAGCTACTCGACTGATCTCGGCCTCCTAATCTTGCGCATCGGCATCGGCGTCATGTTTATCCTGCATGGCTTGCCTAAATTGGTGGGCGGCCCGGCGCTCTGGGAGGGACTCGCCCAAAACGGCCTACCTTTCTTACCCGTCGGCATCGTCTCCATCGTCTTTGGACTCGCTGCCGCCATTGCCGAGTTTGGCGGGGGCTTGTTTTTGACTGTTGGCCGCTATCACCGCATCGCTTGCGCGGCCCTGGCCGCCACCATGGCAGTCGCCTTTTCCACCAAAATTGGAGATGTCACCGGTGTTATGCATTTCGCCTTCAAAGCCGGTTGGCCACTGGAGATGCTGATCGTTTTTGTCGCGCTCTTTTTCACCGGCCCGGGTCGCTACCGACTGTAGGCAACCAACAAATAATTTTCCTGCACCATTCCAGCCCTGCGAGCAAGAACGTGGCCAACACGTGGCGTGCTCGCTTGCGAGCGCCGTGGCAGTTCAAAGCGCGAGGCTACCTTGACTGCAAGCGGATCCGATTCAGCTGATGGCTCCGGCAAATATCCATCACCTCTGTCACGTATTTCAGCGGCACCTCTTCGTCTGCAATCAGTAAGATCGGCAGGTCCGGAGTTAATTCACCGGCCAGCTTCATGGCGGCCGTAAAAGCTGGCCGATCCAACGACCGGTCGTTTAAATATATTTGCCCCTCCGGACTCAGAGCCACCACGATCTGCTCCCGTATCTCGTTCTGTCCGGCGGTCTCAATTTTAGGCACCGTTATATTCAAAGTGCTCACCTGCTTGAACTGCATCGTTACCAGAAAAAAGAATAGCAAGACTGTCAGCACGTCGACCAGTGGCACGATGTTAATCGACGGTGGCCGCCGGCGACGACGAATATACTCAGAAGTGGTGTCCATTAGACTCCCTTAGTCTGCAACAGAGCTTGCACTCCCAGACCAATGCGAGCGGCTAAAGACTCCACCCGCCTCAGGAGGTAAGCGTGCGCGGCCAGCGCCGGTATAGCAATAGCTAAGCCGAGAATCGTTGTATTCAGGGCCAAGGCGATCCCTGCGATGAAGGCCCCCGGGTCCGGCAGGCCTGTTTCAGCAGAAAACCCGCTGAATACAGCGGTCAAACCAGTCACCGTGCCCAACAAACCGATCAACGGTGCCGCGCCAATTACCACCTCAAGCATAAAGATACCACGCTCCATCCGGCTGACTTCCACTCGCGTGTAGGCCTTAAGTGCATCCGCATCCGGTGCTCTTTCCTGATAAAAGCGAGCGATACGACCCGCAATAGAATCCCCACCCACAGCAATCCCGGAAAAATTCCCCGAGATAAAAGCATCCACCATCGAAGCAGGCATCACCCGACTCGTCCGAAGCGCGATCAATCGTTCAATCGTAATGAAGACCGCCACAAACGAACATAAGGCGAGCGGATAGATGAAAATTCCTGCGTGGGTGATAATATCCATACCGTTGTCACGCCTGCATATAGGGCAGCGCCGATGCTGTCTGGGTAACTTCATCAGCACCTTCGAGCAACTCATCCAGCGGGTCGTAAGAACCGCTCAGCAAGCTGTCGCGGGCCCCCGGTTTGATCGCACAGGGGATCGATTGATCGCCAAACCAGATTTTATGATCTTTTACATCGATCGTGATCTCGAGGTCGGAATTTGTCTCAATCGCCTCAGCAAGTACATCCCGGTCCTGATCGGTCGCGGTCACACAGACCACCCCCAGGTTAGTTGAGTTACCGAAAAAAATCTCGGCGAAACTGCCCGCGATGACCGCCTGATAGCCAGCCCGCAGAATAGACTGGGGGGCATGTTCGCGCGAACTGCCACAGCCGAAGTTGTTGCCGCTCAAAAGAATACTGGCTTCAGCAAAACGCGGATCGTTCAGGTTATGCTTCTTGTCCTCGCCAGACTCCGTTTTGCGAACGTCGTAGAATAAATACTCCCCGAGGCCGTCAAAAGTGATGCACTTCATGAAGCGTGCCGGAATGATCCGGTCTGTATCGATGTCGTCCCCAGGCACGTAAACGCCCTTGCCTGCAACTTGTGTGATTGGTGTGGATGCCATTTTTATTAAGTGTTCTGTGATTAAAATTATGAAATACTATTCAGTCAAACTAGGCCACGGCTGCCTCAGCCACGGTGAATATTTTACGGGCATCAGAAACTTCCCCGGTAATCGCCGCAGCAGCCACCATCAGGGGGCTCATTAACATCGTGCGTCCAGTAGGAGACCCCTGGCGGCCCTTGAAGTTCCGGTTTGAGGAACTCGCACAAAGCTGATCTCCGATCAGTTTGTCCGGATTCATCGCCAAACACATCGAGCAACCCGCCGCCCGCCATTCGAAACCGGCATCCAGAAATATCTTATGCAAGCCGAGCTCCTCAGCGATTTTCGAGACCACCTGCGAGCCAGGCACCACGATAGCCTGCACCCCGTCAGCTACTTTGCGGCCAGCGACATATCGGGCCACTTCCTGTAGATCGGAAAGGCGCCCGTTTGTGCAGGAGCCGATAAAGGCCACGTCGATCTTCTTCCCCTGGATCGGTGAGCCACCTTCAAACTGCATATGCTCCAAAGCTTCCGCTATGGCCGCACGTTCAGACTGCGTCTTACCGTCCGACTCGGCTGGGATATTTTCGTTAATCCCCACACCCTGGCCAGGCGTGATCCCCCAAGTGACTGTCGGCTCAATCAAAGCCGCATCGATATCGACGATGTCGTCATACTGACAGTCCGCATCCGAGGCAAAAGACTTCCACCGCTCAACCGCAGCGTCCCAGGCCGCGCCTTTGGGCGCATAGGGTCGACCTTTCAAATACTCAAAAGTGGTCTCATCCGGGTTGACATAACCAGCGCGTGCGCCCCCCTCAATCGACATGTTACACACCGTCATGCGCTCCTCCATGCTGAAACCGTCGAAAACCGTTCCCGCATACTCATAAGCGTAGCCCGTGCCACCCTGCGTGCCGAGTTGACGAATGATATGGAGAATCACGTCCTTGGCATAGACCCCAGGCCGTAATTTTCCGTCCACATTGATGCGGCGAACTTTCAACTCATTCAGAGCAATCGTCTGCGTCGCCAAAACATCGCGCACCTGACTGGTCCCGATACCAAAAGCAATCGCTCCAAAGGCCCCGTGAGTCGATGTATGTGAATCGCCACAGGCGATTGTCGTGCCCGGTTGAGTGATCCCCTGTTCCGGTCCGACGATATGGACAATCCCTTGGTGACCCGTATTCGTGTCGAAGAAAGTGACGCCATAATCCGCACAATTCTTGCGCAACTCCTCAATCATCCCCTGCGCGAGGGAGTCGCTGTAAGGCTCGACCGTCTCATTCGTTGGCACAATGTGGTCGACAGTCGCGAAGGTGCGATGCGGAAACATCACCGGCAAGCCCTTATCCCGTAACATGCCAAAGGCCTGCGGACTGGTTACCTCGTGAATAAGGTGAGTGCCGATTAATAATTGCGTCTGACCATTAGCCAATTGGCGAACAGCATGCGCGTCCCATACTTTTTCAAATAAACTTTTACCCATAATAATATTGGAAATTTGGAGTGATTCTCAAAAGCGTCTCAATAAGGATGGCTTTATGCGGGCTGGCAACCGCAAAGGCAGGAAATTTTCAAAACACAAAAAAACCCGCAACCGAAGCTGCGGGTTTTTGTAAATCCAAACTAAGCGATGGGATAACACCGCTGAGCCAAAAGCTGAAAGGTTGAATCAGCGCTTAGAGGATAGCCTTCAGACCAGCACCAGCCTTGAACTTAACAGCCTTGGATGCCTTGATCTTAATTTTATCACCCGTTTGCGGGTTGATGCCATCACGAGCAGCGCGCTTGGTCACAGAGAATGTGCCAAAGCCAATGAGTTGAACGTTCTTGTCTTTCTTCACACCCTTTTTGATGCCTTCGATGACGGCTTCAATCGCACGCTCTGCAGCGGCTTTGGAGGTGTCTGCACCGAGTGATTTTTGTACTTCTGCAACGAGTTCTGCTTTGTTCATATAATTATAGTGTGTTGTTGAGGTTATTTGGCCTAATGCCACCCGAATCAGAGGCTTCACCAGTCAACGCGTCAACCTAAAAACCGTCCTCAAGCCGCTATTTTTCTGCTTTTCAGGCCCACATGGAGCCTTAACCCGCTGTTAGACGCAATTCAAGAGCCTTGTCGCGCCTCAACCACCTGTTTCAATAGGCTTTGCAGGGCCTCCACTTTGGAAATATTGCGCTCCTGGGCGATCTGCTCGGCGCGTTTAAGCAACTGCGAACTCATCACCCTGGCCTGCTCCGTTGAAGCGCCCATTTGCTCAAACAATTTTGCCACTTTATGTACTTCGTCTTGCTGAATAGACTCACTCATAAAGCCGTCACCTCTCTCAATGCCCGAACTACGGAAACATCCATTCCTTCAGCTCTAAGTAGATCACCCGAATCCACGAAACGCCGCTTCAAAAGCGCCACCCCCCGCCACCCGCCGCCCTGGACGTAAGCCGTGCGCACTTCGCCAACCAGCTTGGAGTTCTCAATAAATACAGGTAGAGGCAGCGTCGGCAGGCACCCCTCACCTTCAACAACAAACAGTCGGCGCTGGGCTTGGCCGATATTATGCATCCGCGCCACCACCTCCTGCCCCAGGTAACAGCCCTTCTTGAAAGAGATCGCATCACACTCCAATTCCCCCTCACCCGGCAAATCCTTCGGGCCGATTTCGTCCGGAACCAGCGGTCGCCCAGCGGCTATCCGCTGGAGACCGCGCGCCGAAGCCGAAAGCTCGAAGCAACCCACCGCAATCAAACGCTCACGCAATCTATCCGCTGCGGACTCTGAATCAGTCATTAGCTGATAGTGCGACTCCAATACATGCCAAACGCAGCCGTACTCGCTCGCCTCGAAGCGCCCAAGTGCGGGCATGGCCAAGCCCAGGGCCCCACAGACGGCGCCCGGCAATTCAAAGACGGGCCCCCGCTCAAACGTCGCAATGCTGACATCATCCGCGATTATATGTCTTTCCAGATGCGCCCGTAGGATGGCTGCATCGCTTCCTTCACTAATAATAGAAAACTGCTCCGCCCCATGACAAAGCACCACTCCATCCCCGATCACCTTAGCTTTCAGATCCAGCCAGAGACCGTAGCTTGCCCGCCCCGAATCAAACGGGCGTAGTTCATTCGTAAACTGACTTTGCAAAAAATCCCCTGCATCCTCATCCGTCACCTCGAAACAGACACTTGGGCAGTAAACATAAAAACCTCCGGACTCTAACATACTCAAAGTCCTACTCGGACCAGACGAGTTTTCAACTACCATTTTTTTAATAAATAGCCTGTGTAATTATTGCTATAAGTTCACTTACTTTATATCTAAACAACATCCTATTGGAATTGAGCTTGTTCCACGAGCCAAGCTACACTACACCTGCGCACCGTGAAAAATGTCACTGATATAAATATTACCTCCAAAACATTGCTGCCGACACCGCTCGCACTGTGCCAGGAGATCGAAAAAACCGATTCTGCACACAAATTTGTGGTGGATAGTCGTGAAGCGATTAACGAAATCATTTTCGGGAAAGACCGGCGATTACTTGTTGTCATTGGCCCCTGCTCCATCCACGATCTGGAAGCAGGCCGTGAGTATGCAGAAAAACTGGCTCGACTCGCTGATGAGGTCAAAGACCGCATGCTGATCGTGATGCGTGTTTATTTTGAAAAACCACGCACGACGGTCGGCTGGAAAGGGCTGATCATGGATCCCAAGCTGGACGGGACCAGTGATATACCCGAGGGCCTGCGTATCGCACGCCGCTTCCTGCTGGACATTATCAAACTCGGCCTGCCCACGGCGACCGAACTCCTCGATCCCATAACCCCGCAATATATTGCTGACCTGATTTGCTGGTCAGCCGTCGGTGCCCGCACCACCGAAAGCCAGACCCACCGCCAGATGGCCTCCGGGCTATCCATGCCGCTCGGCTTCAAGAACGGCACCGATGGAGGCCTCGCGGTAGCTATAAATGCCATTAAAGCCGCCAGTCAGCCGCAAACTTTTCTCGGTATCGACAACGAAGGACGCGCCAATGC